>JAHBAP020000251.1 GCA_018500005.2 Mycobacterium sp.
CTGGACACCGAGACGATGATCGGGGCGCAGGCCTCCAACGACCAGTTCGAGAAGATCCTTTCCTATATCGAGATCGGCAAGAGCGAGGGCGCCAAGGTAGTCACCGGAGGTGAGCGCGCCGACCTCGGTGGTGACCTCTCCGGCGGCTATTACATCCAGCCGACGATCTTCGCCGGGGACAACGCGATGAGGATCTTCCAGGAGGAAATCTTCGGCCCCGTCGTTTCGGTCACTTCCTTCAAGGACTATGACGACGCCATCCGGATCGCCAACGACACCCTCTACGGGCTGGGCGCCGGGGTGTGGAGCCGCAACGGCAATCTGGCCTACCGGGCCGGCCGCGACATCAAGGCCGGCCGGGTATGGACCAACTGCTATCACCAGTACCCGGCGCACGCGGCATTCGGCGGTTACAAGCAGTCCGGCATCGGCCGGGAGAACCACAAGATGATGCTCGACCACTATCAGCAGACCAAGAATCTGCTGGTCTCCTACAGCGACAAGGCCGTGGGGTTCTTCTGACAGGTCCTGCCCGCGCCCTCATCACCGTTGCCGCGGCCGACCTGCTGGCTCATCTGCAGGACCGCCACGGCCCGCTGATGTTTCACCAGTCCGGCGGATGCTGTGACGGGTCCTCGCCGATGTGCTATCCGGACGGGGAGTTCATCGTCGGAGACCGCGACGTCCTACTCGGGGTGCCGGCAGGGGTCCCGGTGTGGATATCCGGCCCGCAATTCGAGACTTGGAAACACACCCAGTTGGTGATCGACGTCGTGCCCGGCCGGGGTGGGGGTTTCAGTCTGGAAGCCCCCGAGGGCGTCCGATTCCTCAGCCGCGGCCGGGCGTTCACGTCCGCAGAGCTTGCGGTGCTGGCTAGCGAACCACCGCTGACCGGCGCGGACTACGAACGGGGTGCCCGTCCACCGTTCCGTGACGACCTGGTGGTCGGCCGGGAGAATCCGGCCGACCAAGGTGTTGGGCAGCCCGACGTCTGCCAAATACCTGTTCGGCACGCCGACTCAGGTCCCCGATAGAACCCTCTGCAGGTCGTATCGTCTCCATCGTGATACCCCTGCCTAGGGCATGGCTGCTCACAAGTGCGTTGCTCCTCGGCTGTGTCGCGGGGCAAATCTCCGCGGTCGTCGCCAAGATGATGGTCGACGCCACCATCCGCCCCGACCTCGTGGTCGCGCTGGTCATCGGGGTGCCCAGTGTGCTCGGCCTGTTGCTCGTCCTGTGCTCTGGACGCCGTTGGGTCACCACTGCCGGGGCTTTCATCCTCGCGATGGCCCCTGGCTGGCTATCGGTCCTGCTCCTGCTGCAGGTGGTCTCCGGTGACTGACACCCACGCGCCGATCACCGAGCCGCACCTGACGCCGATGTTCGCCACCGGCTCCCAGCCGGCGCTCTCGCCCAACACCGAGCCCAACCATGCACCGATCTTCGACACCGGGCCGCACCCCGACCCGTTGAAAGCCACTTCGGCTGACGAGGCGGAATCGGAGGCGACCCCAGCCGAACCAGTACAGGCTGAGCCAGTACAGGCCGATTCGATCGTCGTCGTATACGGAGGGTCCGGGTCCGGGTCCGGGTCCGAGCCTGGGTCTGGGTCGGAGTCCGAATCCGGGTCCGAATCCGATGCCTGGGCCTCCGCCGAATGGGACTCGGACGAGTGGGCCGCCGCTGAGTGGCGCAATCCGGATCCGGAGTCGGCCGGCCTGCCGGACGAAGAGCAAGCGGCGCAATCCGAATCCCCCTCGGACACCGTCGATCCCGATCTCAACCTCGCCCTCGATGCGATCGACGCGGAACCACAGGCCTCGATTCCGCAGGCGTTCAGTGAATTGGAGAACGTCGACACCGACGCGTTCCTGCGCTCGGTGACCGGGCACATGCGACCCGTGGTCGTTCCGGCGCAGCCCGTCGCGGTTCCCGGGGCCTACCAATTCGTCAAACGCTGGCAGTTCGCGTTGATCCTGGCCGGGGTCTGGGTCCTGTCCGCGGCTGCCGGCCTGGGTTTCTACTACTGGTGGTACACCGCGATGGTTAAGACCGTCCCGGTGTTCGGCATCCTGATCTACCTGACGGTCTGCATGGTGGCCAGCTTGTTGGTCTCGATGGTGCCGAGCCGTCCGCAGGTAACGGCATTGGCGATAGCGCTGATGGGTGCGCCTCTGGCGTCGATGGCCGCTGCCGCCGTCCTGCACGGTGCTTACTACTTCGAATGGATCGCCCGCCCGATTGTCGGGTAACTCCGCCCTTTCCGGCGCGCTGAGCCAGTTAGGGTAGGGCCGTGACCCACTATGACGTCGTCGTCCTCGGTGCCGGCCCCGGCGGTTATGTCGCGGCCATCCGCAGCGCACAACTAGGCCTGAACACCGCCATCATCGAGCCCAAGTACTGGGGCGGGGTGTGTCTCAACGTGGGGTGCATCCCGTCGAAGGCGCTGCTGCGCAACGCCGAACTGACCCACATCATCACCAAGGAAGCCGCCACGTTCGGATTCACCGGGCAGATGACCGCCGACTTCGGCGCAGCCTTCGACCGCAGTCGCAAGGTCGCCGAGGGTCGCGTCGCCGGCGTGCACTACCTGATGAAGAAGAACAAGATCACCGAGATCAACGGCTACGGCCGGTTCACCGACGCGAACACCATCGTCGTCGACCTCAACGACGGTGGCACCGAGACGGTCACATTCGGGAATGCGATCATCGCCACCGGCAGCAGCACCCGCCTGATCCCCGGCACCTCGCTGTCGCGCAACGTCGTCACCTACGAGGAGCAGATCCTCGACCGGGACCTGCCGCGCTCCATCGTCATCGCCGGCGCCGGCGCGATCGGCATGGAATTCGCCTACGTCATGGTCAACTATGGGGTCGACGTCACCATCGTCGAATTCCTGCCGCGCGCCCTGCCCAACGAGGACGCCGAGGTCTCCAAAGAGATCGAGAAGCAGTACAAGAAACTCGGCGTGAAGATCCTCACCGGCACCAAGGTGGAGTCGATCACTGACGACGGTTCGATGGTCACCGTGGTGGTCAGCAAGGACGGGGCCAGTCAGGAACTCAAGGCAGACAAGGTGATGCAGGCCATCGGTTTTGCGCCGAACATCTCCGGCTACGGGTTGGAGACCACCGGTGTGGCGCTGACCGACCGCGGTGCCATCGCGATCGACGACTACATGCGCACCAATGTGCCGCACATCTACGCAATCGGCGACGTCACCGCCAAGCTGCAACTGGCCCACGTCGCCGAGGCAATGGCCGTGGTGGCCGCCGAGACCATCGGCGGTGCGGAGACGATGACCTTGGGCGACTACCGGATGATGCCCCGGGCGACGTTCTGCCAGCCCCAGGTCGCCAGCTTCGGGCTCACCGAGGAGCAGGCCAAGGCTGAGGGTTACGACGTCAAGGTGGCCAAATTCCCGTTCTCCGCCAACGGCAAGGCTCATGGGCTGGCCGACCCCACCGGATTCGTCAAGGTGATCGCCGACGGCAAGTACGGCGAACTGCTTGGCGCCCACCTCATCGGGCCGGATGTCTCCGAACTGGTTCCCGAGCTGACCCTGGCGCAGAAGTGGGACCTCACGGTCAGTGAATTGGCCCGCAACGTTCACATTCACCCGACGCTGTCGGAGGCGCTGCAGGAATGCTTCCACGGCCTCGCCGGCCACATGATCAACTTTTGAGTTCGGTCGGCGCCGCGAGGTCGGTGATCGTCGCCGGCATCGGCGGTCTGCTTCTCGGCCATATCGCCTGGCTGGTCTTAATCTCCCTGGCCACCTCGTCATCGTCGGTCAACGCCTGGGTTCTCTTGATCTCGGTGCTGGTGATCATCGGGGCCGTCCTGGTGGGTCGGCGGGCCTGGCGGCGCTACGAAAAGCAGGACTACGTGTGGGCGGCGTTCCTGGGAGCGCTGCCGGTTTCGCCGGTGCTGTTCACGTTGATCGTGCTCGGGCAGACCTACCTGTAGGCGCTGGCCAGACCGGCCGTCGTCCAAATCGGCCAGACGGCTCCTAGTCCGGGAAGTCCATCGGGATCCGCAGGGTTGCCAACAGGCCGGCGATACCGTCGTAATGGCCGGCGAGAGCGCAGAATTCGATGATCTGCTGCCGCGTCAGATGCGCCGAAAGCGCGGCGTAGGTCTCGTCGGAGACTTCGCGGTCGTGAATGAATTCGTCGACGGCCTTGAGCAGTGCACGCTGCCGGCCGGTCAGCCCCGCGGCATCTGGGCCCTCGTAGATGCGCTGCAACAGGGCGTCGTCCACCCCCCGAGATCTACCCAGTCGACGGTGCTGCTGCAGTTCGTACTCCGAATTGCGCAGGTGCCCAACCCGGAGAATCACCATCTCCTTCTCTAGTTTCGGTAGCTTTCCGCGGTTGAGCAGTTCACCCGAATACAGGAGGAAGGCGAGGAAGAACACCTTGTGCTGACCGACGGTCTCGAACAGGTGGAACTGTGGTGCGCGGATTGATCGCGCGCCGATCTTGGCGATGATCCAGTTGAGCAGGCCGAGTTCCTTGCGGCCGCCGGGGGGAATGCGGGCGATTTGACCCATCAGAGTCTCCTGTTCTTCGCGCAAGCGCTCATCGTTGTCGTCGGTTCTTCGCGCAAGCGCTCATCGTTGTTTTCGGTTCTTCGCGCAAGCGCTCATCGTTGTTTTCGGTTCTTCGCGCAAGCGCTCATCACGTCTCCTTGACCAGATAGGGCGACACCGTGCTGCGGTGTTCGTCGATATCGAGGGCACGGCCCAGCGCGGGGAAGGCCCGCTGCGGACAGTTGTCCCGCTCGCAGACCCGGCAGCCTGAGCCGATCGGTGTGGCGCTGTCGGAGGACAGGTCAAGACCGCGCGAGTACACCAATCGATTGGCATGGCGCACTTCGCAACCCAGGCCGATGGCGAACGTCTTGCCTGGCTGTCCGTAGTGTGACGCGCGCCGTTCGGCAGTGCGGGCCACCCACATGTAGCTGCGGCCGTCCGGCATCTGGGCGATCTGAACCAGGATCTTCCCAGGATTGGCGAAGGTTTCGTAGACGTTCCACAGCGGACAGGTTCCGCCCGCCGAGGAGAAGTGAAAGCCGGTGGCGGACTGCCGCTTCGACATGTTGCCCGCTCTGTCGACACGCACGAAGGAAAAGGGGACGCCGCGCATCGACGGTCGTTGCAGCGTTGATAGCCGGTGGCAGATGGTCTCGTAACTGACCTGGTAGAAGGCCGAGAGCCGCTCGATGTCGTACCCGAAGTTCTCGCTGACATCGTGGAATTGGCGGTAGGGCAGCACCGTTGCGGCGGCGAAGTAGTTGGCCAGCCCCAGCCGGGCCAGCTTGCGCGACTCCTCGCTGGTGAATTTGCCGTCGGTGCCCATCGCGTCGATCAGGTCGCCGACTTCCAGGTATGCCAACTCGGCGGCCATCTTGAAAGCGCGCTGACCCGCCGACAGATGAGTGGAGATCTCGAGCATCTTCGACGCCGGGTGATAGCGGTGCAGGACGGTGTCACCGAGGTCGATTCGTCGGACGATCCGCACCCCATGCACCTCGATGAGCCGCCGGGACAGTTCGGTTCGTAGTTCCCCGCCGTGCATCCGCATCCGCGCGGTCAGATCCTCGGCGGCACTGTCGAGCTCATGCAGGTAGTTCTGCCGTTCGTAGAAGTAGTCCCGCACTTCCTCGTGCGGCATCGTGATGGATCCGGTGCCGCTGCCGCCGGTATTGAGGTTGAACCGGTCCTCGGTGGCCTCGGCCAACTGCGCGGTGGTGATCCGGTAGCGGCGATGCAGGTTGACCATCGCCCGGGCGATCGAGGGGTGGGCGGCAACCATGTCGACCACCTCCGCGGGGTCCACGTCGGCGTCGAGGTCGCGGTCGTACATGACCTCCCTCAGTTCGGCCACCAGCCGGGTGTCGTCCTGGGAGGAAAAGAAGGTCGCATCGACCCCGAAAACCTCGGTGATGCGGAGTAATACGGCCACCGTCAGCGGACGGACATCGTGTTCGATCTGATTGAGATAACTCGGCGAGATCTCGAGCATCTGGGCCAGCGCTGCCTGACTGAACCCGCGTTCGCTCCGCAGCTGGCGCACCCGCGAGCCGACGAAGGTCTTGGGCATCCGGTCAGCGTACCGGCGCGGTGGCGACGTGTTGGTTTTGGAACTAGCCATTTGGCATGATCGGCCGTCATGGGGAACGCGACGGCGAACACCGGCCTGGGCAAGGTATTGATGCCCGTTCCGGATCCACATCCCGACGTGTTCGACCGGCAGTGGCCGCTGCGACCGGCCGATGTCGACCGACTGGGCCGGCTGCGGATGGACGCGGCCACCCGCCACATCATGGACATCGGCCAGGACCACCTCCGGGAAATGGGTCACAACGAGACCCACCCACTGTGGATCGTGCGCCGCACGATGGTGGACATGATTACCCCTATCGAGTTTCAGGACACGTTGCGCCTGCGGCGCTGGTGTTCGGGCGCGTCGAACCGGTGGTGTGAGATGCGGGTCCGCATCGACGGCCGCAAGGGCGGATTGATCGAGACCGAGGCCTTCTGGATCAACTTCAATCGCGAGACCCAGACCCCGGCCCGCATTGCCGACGACTTCATGGATGGCCTGATGAAGACCACTGAAGTCAATCGCCTGCGCTGGAAGTCCTACCTCAAGGCGGGGTTGCGCGAGGACGCCGACGAGATCCGAGAATTCCCGATCCGGGTCAGTGATATCGACCTGTTCGACCACGTCAACAACTCGGTGTACTGGAAGGTCGTGGAGGAATTCCTCGCCCCGCACCCCGAACTGACCGAGGCGCCCCTGCGGGTCACCATCGAGCACGATGCCGCGGTGGCCTATGGCGAGAAGCTGGAAATCCTGGCCCATGTCTACCCGCCAGGTTCCACCGACAAGTTCGGTCCGGAACTGACCGACCGGACGGTGAGAACGCTCACATACGTCGTCGGCGACGATGTGAAAGCCGTCGCCGCCATCTTCCCGCTCTGACTTCACCTGTCCCCGGACGGACCGCAATTGACCTGCCGGATTCAAGTTACCGACGAGTAGCTATCCGGCGGATCGACACCCCCACTTTGCAATCTTTGCAAGTTAAGAATGGTCTGTTGCCAAAGTTGGCAAAGTGCAACGTTTTGACCTGCAGATATCCGATATGGAATCGTCTCGTTAGCACAGCAGTTAAGGGGGGTCGGGGTTCGCACGGAGCAACGCCCGGTCGGAAAGTTAACAACGAAGGAGAAGTCCAATGGCCGTGTCCAACGTCGGCAAGCCCAAGAGCGCCGCTGAGATCCAGCGCGACTGGGACACCAACCCGCGGTGGAAGGGCCTCACCCGGACCTACACCGCCGACGAGGTCGTCGCCCTGCAGGGCACCGTCGTCGAGGAGCACACGCTGGCCCGCCGCGGCGCGGAGATCCTCTGGGATCAGGTCAACAACATGGACTTCGTCAACGCCCTGGGCGCGCTGACCGGCAATATGGCCGTCCAGCAGGTGCGCGCGGGCCTCAAGGCCATCTACCTGTCCGGCTGGCAGGTCGCCGGTGACGCCAACCTCTCCGGCCACACCTACCCCGACCAGAGCCTCTACCCGGCCAACTCGGTGCCGCAGGTCGTGCGCCGGATCAACAACGCGCTGCTGCGCGCCGACGAGATCGCCAAGGTCGAGGGTGACACCTCGATCGACAACTGGCTGGTTCCGATCGTGGCCGACGGCGAGGCCGGCTTCGGTGGTGCGCTGAACGTCTACGAACTGCAGAAGGCGATGATCGCCGCCGGCGTCGGCGGTTCGCACTGGGAGGACCAGCTGGCCTCGGAGAAGAAGTGCGGCCACCTCGGCGGCAAGGTGCTGATCCCGACCCAGCAGCACATCCGCACCCTGACCTCCGCGCGTCTGGCCGCGGACGTGGCCGACGTCCCGACCGTCGTCATCGCCCGCACCGACGCCGAGGCCGCCACCCTGATCACCTCCGACGTGGACGAGCGCGACAAGCCGTTCGTCACCGGCGAGCGCACCTCCGAGGGCTTCTACCACGTCAAGAACGGCCTCGAGCCGTGCATCGCCCGCGCCAAGGCCTATGCCCCGTTCGCGGATCTGATCTGGATGGAGACCGGTACTCCCGATCTGGAGCTGGCCCGCAAGTTCGCCGAGGGCGTCAAGGCCGAGTTCCCGGACCAACTGCTGGCCTACAACTGCTCGCCGTCCTTCAACTGGAAGCAGCACCTGGACGACGCCACCATCGCCAAGTTCCAGAAGGAGCTCGGCGCAATGGGATTCAAGTTCCAGTTCATCACCCTGGCCGGCTTCCACGCCCTGAACTACTCGATGTTCGATCTGGCCTACGGCTACGCCCGCGAGCAGATGAAGGCCTACGTCGAGTTGCAGGAGCGCGAGTTCGCCGCCGAGGCGCGCGGCTACACCGCGACCAAGCACCAGCGCGAGGTCGGTGCCGGCTACTTCGACAAGATCGCCACCACCGTGGACCCGACCTCCTCGACCACCGCGCTCGCGGGATCGACCGAAGAGGGCCAGTTCCACTGAGCCGCAAGGCGAAGGGGACCGACCGCAGGGCCAACTAAGCACGTGGAGGGCCCCGTCCGGTTCGCCGGACGGGGTCTCTCTTTTGCCGACAATCATTGGGAGAGAACGTGACTGAAGCAGCCATCGAGCGCGTCGGCGTGATCGGTGCCGGCCAGATGGGCGGCGGCATCGCCGAGGTCTGCGCGCGGGCAGGTGTCGGCGTCGTGGTCTTCGACACCACCGATGCGTTCATCAACAACGGCCGCGACCGGATCATCAAGTCGCTGGAGCGCGGCGTGAGCTCCGGCAAGATCACCCAGCGCGAACGCGACCGTGCGGTGGAGAACCTCAAGTTCACCACCAAGCTGGCCGACCTGTCCGACCGTCAACTGGTCATCGAGGCCGTGATCGAGGACGAGAACGTCAAAGCGGGCATCTTCCGCGAGCTCGACGAGATCATCACCGACCCCGATGCGGTGCTGGCCTCCAACACCTCCAGCATCCCGATCATGAAACTCGGCGCCGCCACCAAGAATCCGGGGCGGGTGCTGGGGTTGCACTTCTTCAATCCGGTCCCGGTGCTGCCGCTGGTGGAACTGGTCACCACTCTGGCCACCTCCGAGTCGGCGGCGGCCCGAACCGAGCGATTCGCCGGTGAGGTATTGGGCAAGCAGGTCGTGCGCTGCTCGGACCGCTCCGGCTTCGTGGTCAACTTTCTGCTGGTGCCCTACCTGCTCTCGGCCGTCCGGATGGTCGAGGCGGGGGGCGCCACCATCGAGGACGTCGACAAGGCGGTGGTGGCGGGACTGTCGCATCCGATGGGGCCGCTGCGGTTGTCCGACCTCATCGGTTTGGACACCCTGAAATTGATCGCGGACAAGATGTTCGACGAATTCAAGGAACCGCACTACGGACCGCCCCCGCTGTTATTGCGAATGGTGGAGGCGGGACGACTGGGAAAGAAGTCCGGTCAGGGTTTCTACACCTACGGGTGAGGCCCGCCTTCACGCGCGAGGAATGTGCGTCAGCCACGCCTTTTGGGCTACGCTGGCCCGCGAGGGACCTCGGGTTCAGTTCGGGGGAACTGTCGCCGGGCGCGTGTGGCGGGCTGCCGAATCCGGACCGGTTGAGTATCTGAAGGGTAGCTGTAGATGGCCAACGTCGATCCTGATCTGACTCCGTACTACGAGGAGTCGCAGTCGATCTACGACGTCTCCAACGATTTCTTTGCGCTGTGGCTGGGTCCCACGATGGGATACACCTGCGGCTACTACGAGCGCGACGACATGAACCTGGAGGAATCCCAGAACGCCAAGTTCGATCTGGCGCTGGGCAAACTCAACCTCGAACCGGGTATGACTCTGCTCGACGTCGGTTGCGGCTGGGGCGGCTGCCTGGAACGAGCCGTGCAGAAGTTCGACGTGAACGTCATCGGCATCACGCTGAGCAAGGCGCAGTCCGAGTTCGCCCGGGAGCGTTTGGCCAAGCTCGACACCGATCGCAAGATCGAGATCCGCATGCAGGGCTGGGAGGAGTTCGACGAACCGGTCGACCGGGTCGTCAGCATCGGCGCTTTTGAAGCCTTCAAAGTGGAGCGTTATCCCCTGTTCTTCGAGAAGGCGTACAACATCCTGCCCAGCGACGGCCGGATGCTGCTGCACACCATCCTCGCCCACACCCAGAAGTTCTTCCGCGACAACGGAATCAAGCTCACGCTCAGCGACCTGAAGTTCATGAAGTTCATCGGCGACGAGATCTTCCCGGGTGGGCGACTGCCGGCCGTCGAGGACATCGAGGTGCTGGCCGCGAACTCAGGATTCACCCTGCAGCGGACGCATCTGCTCGGTCCGCACTACGCTCGCACGCTGGACATGTGGGCCGAGAACCTTGAGGCGACCCACGACGAGGCCATCTCCATCACCGACGAGGCGACCTACGAGAAGTACATGAAGTACCTGACCGGGTGCGCCGACTTCTTCCGTCGCGGGGTCACCAACATCGGCCAGTTCACCCTCGTCAAGGGCGAGTGAGCCTCAGCTAGAGGGCGGCGACCCTGGCCCGCTCGGCTTCGATGTCGAAGTCGGCTTCCGGCCATGACAGGTCCATCGCGGTCAGTGCCTCGATGAGTAGTTCGGTGACCGCCAGGCGGGCGTACCACTTCTTGTCGCACGGCAGCACGAACCAGGGTGCCCGCTCGGTCGAGGTCCGTTCCAGCATGACCTGGTAAGCCTCCTGGTAGGACGGCCAGAGCTTGCGCTCGTCGAGATCGCCGGGGTTGTACTTCCAGAACTTGTCCGGTCGCTCCAGTCGCTCGGTCAGTCGGGCCTTCTGCTCGTCGAGAGAGACGAACATCGCCACCTTGACCACTGTGGTTCCGGCCTCGATCAGTTCCTTCTCGAAGGTGTTGATCTCGTCGTAGCGCCCCTCCAGCTCGTCGGCGGGAGCCAACTGGTGCACCCGGACCACTAGGACGTCCTCGTAGTGCGACCGGTCGAAGACGCCGATATGCCCGGCCGGCGGCAGGGCCTTGTTGATCCGCCACAGGAAGTGGTGCGACCGCTCCTCCGGGGTCGGCTTGCCGAAGCTGTGGTAGTCGACACCCATCGGGTTGCCCGCGGCGACCACGTGGGTGACGATGCCACCCTTGCCTGCGGTATCCATCCCCTGCAGGACCAGCAGTACCGAGCGGTTGTCGCCCTCGCGGCCGTTGGCGTAGAGCATTTCCTGCAGTTCGGCGAAGTGCTCGCTGCGCTCGGCGATGATCCGTTCGGCATCCTCGCGCTTGCCGCTGAAACCGGGACTGGAGTCGGTGTCGATATCACCGACCTTGTCTCCGGAACGGAAACGCAGCGCCTCGGAGGGCTTGTGGGTCCACAGCTCTTTCGCCATGGCCGAACCCTAGTTTTTAAATCAAGTTGGCGAGACTAAATCGTGGTCGCGGGTTGCAATGCGGGCAAAAT
The DNA here is from genome assembly GCA_018500005.2 of Mycobacterium sp. Taxonomy (GTDB): domain Bacteria; phylum Actinomycetota; class Actinomycetes; order Mycobacteriales; family Mycobacteriaceae; genus Mycobacterium. The sequence continues at coordinate 11,484 of JAHBAP020000251.1, forward strand.
CGGTGGCGGATGCGGTTCGGAGCGGAATCGCTCCAGCGAGCCGCCTACCTCGACGATCCCGCACAACGCACTCCAGCACAGCATCGTCAGGTAGTCGATCAGCTCATCGGCGGTCATTCGCGGGGGCGACATCCAGGAGTGGGGGGCCTGCTGAACGCCGCCCACAATGAGGAATGCCCACGGCTCGACGCCCTTGGTGTCCATACCGGCCCGCTGCATACGCCGGCGCAGCATCACCGCCAGCATCCGGGCGATGATCTGCTCGGAGTCGGCGATGACCTTGTTCTTACTCGCCGAAGAGTTGGCCATCACAAACCGGTACGGCTCCGGTTCCGCGGCAACGGTTTCAACGTATACCCGGATGATCTCGCGGGTCATGTCGAACCCGTCGAGGTTGGACGACAGAGCGGCCGCCATGTTCGGTATCAGGGTGGTCTGCGCGAAGCGCATCATCACCGCGGTGGTGAGATCGTTCTTGTCGACGAAGTACCGGTACAGCACGGTCTTGGAAACGCCGATCTCCGCAGCGATCTCGTCCATGCTGATATCGCGTCCGCGGCGGCGGATGGCGTCGAGTGCGCCGTCGACAAGTTCGGTGCGCCGTTCCACTTTGTGCTGGTGCCACCGGCGTTTACGTCCGTCGGTCTTGGACCGGGTCGACGCGTGCGCTGGCCCGGGTGCGTCCCGCTGTCCAGACTGTGTCACGTTCGCCGGCTCCGTCTCCATCTCGTCTAGGGATTCTACCGGCGCGGTGCCGGAAAGTTGTGACCGACGGTCACACACAAACCGATTCTCCCGGGGGCAGCCGCTGCGCTGATGGCGAATAGCCGCCAGTCCCGGCGCCGAAATTAGGGATGATGGTGCCGTGGCTGCCCAACACCGGCGTTCGACCGTGTCGTTTGCTGAATCATTCGCAGGAGCCGATCGGGAGGCCGACGCTGAGCGGGCTCGCAATCTGCGCCAGATGAAGGCGGTGGCACTGGGCTTCCTGATCGGCGCGACGGTGATCTTCCTGCTCTGCCGGTGGGCGCTGTCCCAGGGTGGGCCGGGTTGGATCGGTTACGTCGGTGCAGCCGCCGAGGCCGGGATGGTCGGCGCTCTGGCGGACTGGTTCGCGGTGACCGCCCTGTTCCGTCATCCCCTCGGGCTGAAGATTCCGCACACCGCGATCATCAAGCGCAAGAAAGACCAGTTGGGGGAGGGGCTGGGCAACTTCGTTCGGGAGAACTTCCTGTCCCCGGAGGTGGTCGAGACCAAGTTGCGCGACGCCGAGATCGCCAGCCGGCTGGGTAAGTGGTTGTCCGAGCCGGACCACGCCGCGCGGGTGGCCGACGAGACGTCGACGGTGTTGCGGGTAGGAGTCGAACTCCTCAATGACGAGGACATCCAGCAGGCGATCGACCGGACCATCGTCAAACGCCTCGCCGAGCCGCAATGGGGTCCGCCGGTGGGCCGGGTGCTCAACCAACTGTTGACCGAGAACCGCCAGGAAGCCCTGATCCAGTTGCTGGCCGACCGGGCCTTCGAGTGGGCTCTGGGAGCAGGCCCGACCATCGAACGGGTGGTCCTGCGCGACTCCCCGAGCTGGTCGCCGAAGTTCGTCGACCAACTTCTCGGCGACCGGATCCACCGCGAACTGATGGACTTCACCGACAAAGTCCGCCGCAACCCCAACCACGAACTGCGGCAGTCGGCGACCCGGTTCCTGTTCGAGTTCGCCAACGACCTGCAGAACGACCCCTCCACCATTTCCAAGGCCGAGACGGTCAAAGAACAACTCATGGAGCGCGATGAGGTGACCCGGGCCGCCGAGACGGCCTGGAAGACCCTCAAGAAGCTGGTTCTCGAGGGCGTCAACGATCCCTCCTCCGCGCTGCGCGGACGGATTGCCGATTCGGTGGTGCGAATCGGGGAATCCCTGCGCGACGACGCCGAACTGCGCGACAAGGTCGACGACTGGATCGTGCGCGGGGCGCAGCACCTGGCCAGCCAGTACGGCGCCGAGGCCACCACGATCATCACCGACACCATCGAGCGCTGGGATGCCGAAGAGGCCAGCCGGCGCATCGAGTTGCACGTCGGTCGCGACCTGCAGTTCATCCGGATCAACGGCACAGTGGTGGGCGCCCTGGCCGGTCTGGCGATCTACACGATCGGACAGATTCTCTTCTGACCTGCGCTAGCAGGTGCTTGCAATTGTTAGCACTCTGGGCTACGCTGATGTCAATATGCAAACGACAACCGTTCCCGCGAGGAGGCGAGTCATGGCTCAGGAGTCAGACCTCGCCGCCGTGGTGAGTAACGCGGCATCCGACATCGGGAGCTTCATCCGCACCCAGCGGGAAGCTGCCCAGGTCTCGGTGCGGCAACTCGCCGAGCGGGCGGGCGTCAGCAACCCGTATCTGAGTCAGATCGAACGGGGGCTGCGCAAGCCGTCTGCTGAAGTGCTGAGCCAGATCGCCAAGGCCCTGCGGCTCTCGGCGGAGGTGCTCTACGTGCGGGCCGGAATTCTCGAGCCCGGGCAGCCGAGTCAGGTGCACGACGCCATCGTCGGTGACACAGCGATCACCGAACGGCAGAAGCGCGTCCTACTCGATATCTACACCTCGTTCTGTCAGCAGAACCAGGTCTCGACTCTGGCAGATCCCGCAGGGGAGCCGCCGGCTGAGTAACAGCGATTCCCGACCGTCCTCAATTGATAGAGCTTCACGAGAACACCGAAAGGAAATATCCATCATGGCCAAGAAGGTCAAGAACGAGAACACCATCGAAGATCTCAAGACCCCGCTGCTCGCCGCGGTCGGTGCCGCCGACCTCGCGCTGGCCACGGTCAACGAGATCGTCTCCACCCTGCGCGAGCGGGCCGAGCTGGCCGGCGACCGCATGGACGACCGGCGCGCCGCGCTGACCCGTCTGCAGGAGGAGCTGCCCAAGCGGACCGAGGAGTTGCGTGGCAAGCTCACCACCGAGGAGCTGCGCAAGGCTGCCGACGAGTTCCTGGTGGACGCCACCGAGACCTACAACAACCTGGTCGCCCGTGGCGAGGCCGCTCTGGAGCGGATCAAGGGCCAGTCTGAGTTCAAGGAGGCCGCCGGCCGCGTCGAGGGTTACGCTGTCTCTTATACACATCT
>JAHBAP020000205.1 GCA_018500005.2 Mycobacterium sp.
ACCTGGCGGCGGCCCTCCTCCCAGGCCACCTCGTCGACGAGGGCGGCGAGCTCGGCGTAGCGCTCCTTGACGACCTCCGGCGGCACCTGGTCGGGCATCGTCGCCGCGGGCGTCCCCGGACGCGGGGAGTACTGGAAGGTGAAGGCGGCGCAGAAGCGCGCCCGGCGCACCACCTCCAGGGTGGCGGCGAAGTCCTCCTCGGTCTCGCCCGGGAAGCCGACGATGATGTCGGTGGTGATCGCGGCGTGCGGCATGGCCGCGCGCACCCGGTCGAGGATGCCCAGGAACTTCTCAGCGCGGTAGGAACGGCGCATGACCCGCAGCACCCGGTCGGATCCGGACTGCAGTGGCATGTGCAGGCTCGGGCAGACGTTCGGGGTCTGCGCCATCGCCTCGATGACGTCGGCGGTGAACTCCGCCGGATGCGGCGAGGTGAACCGCACCCGCTCCAGGCCGTCGATGTCACCGCAGGCGCGCAGCAGCGAAGCGAACGCCCCGCGGTCGCGTGGGCGCTCGCCGGCAGCGAACGACACCCCGTAGGCGTTGACGTTCTGGCCCAGCAGGGTGACTTCCAGCACGCCCTGGTCGACCAGCGAACGGACCTCGGCGAGGATGTCCGCGGGATTGCGGTCGACCTCCCGCCCGCGCAACGCCGGGACGATGCAGAACGTGCAGGTGTTGTTGCAGCCCACCGAAACGGAAACCCATGCGGCATAGGCGGATTCACGCGCCGCGGGCAAGGATGAGGGGAACTCCCGCAGCGCCTCGGCGATCTCGACCTGAGCGGTCCGGTTATGCCGGGCACGTTCCAGCAGGATCGGTAGCGAGCCGATGTTGTGTGTACCGAACACGACGTCGACCCAGGGCGCGCGAGCCAGGACGTTATCGCGGTCCTTCTGGGCCAGGCAGCCGCCGACGGCGATCTGCATATCCGGATCAGCCTGCTTGCGCGGCGCCAGGTGGCTGATGTTTCCGTACAGCTTGTTGTCGGCGTTCTCACGCACCGCGCAGGTGTTGAAGACCACCACGTCGGCGTCGGTGCCCTCCGGCGCGCGCAGGTAACCGGCATCTTCCAGCAGGCCGGCCAGACGCTCGGAGTCATGGACGTTCATCTGGCAGCCGTACGTGCGGACCTGATAGGTCCGGGCCCGGGGCTGCAGCGACGTCACGCAACACATCCTACGGAGGGCACCAAAGCTGGGTATGGTCTGCTCATGGGTGCGGCCGGGGCGGTCCCGATGATTTCAATCAAGGGGCTCAACAAGTATTTCGGAACCCACCATGTCCTCAGGGACATCGACCTCGAGATAGACCGGGGCCAGGTGGTGGTGGTGCTCGGACCGTCCGGATCGGGCAAGTCCACGCTGTGCCGCACGATCAACCGACTGGAGACCATCGACTCCGGGACCATCGCCATCGACGGCGAGGTACTGCCGTCGGAGGGCCGCAAGCTGGCCCAGTTGCGCTCCGATGTCGGCATGGTCTTCCAGTCGTTCAACCTGTTCGCGCACAAGACCATCCTGGAAAACGTGATGCTGGCCCCGATCAAGGTCCGCAAGGTGGACAAGACGCAGGCCCGCGAGCGGGCGATGTCCCTGCTCGAACGGGTCGGGGTGGCCACCCAGGCCGAGAAATACCCGGCCCAGTTGTCCGGTGGGCAGCAGCAACGGGTGGCGATCGCCCGCTCGCTGGCCATGGCCCCGAAGGTGATGCTGTTCGACGAGCCCACCAGTGCGCTGGACCCGGAAATGGTCAACGAGGTTCTTGCGGTGATGACGTCGCTCGCCGGCGAGGGTATGACCATGGTGGTGGTGACCCACGAGATGGGCTTCGCCCGCCGGGCCGCCAACCGGGTGGTGTTCATGGCTGACGGCAGCATCGTCGAGGACGCCGCCCCCGAGGAGTTCTTCGCCAATCCCAAATCCGGCCGCGCCCGCGACTTCCTCGGCAAGATCCTGAGCCACTAGACGCCATGCCGCCCCGGATTCGGTCACTGCCCCCGCGTCTGATCGCGATAGCCCTGCTGGGCATCGTGCTGACGATGGCGTTGGCCGGATGCGGCGGCGCTGGCGGGAAGATCACCATCGGCACCAAGTTCGACCAGCCCGGCCTGGCGGTGAAGAAACCGGGCGGCTCGATGGCCGGTTTCGACGTCGATGTGGCGACCTACGTGGCCGGCAAGCTGGGCTACGCCCCCGACGAGATCGACTGGAAGGAAGCGCCTTCCGGCCAGCGCGAGACGCTGATCCAGAACGGCCAGGTCGACTACATCGTCGCGACCTACTCGATCACCGACGCCCGCAAGAAGAAGGTGTCTTTCGCCGGGCCGTATCTGGATACCGGGCAGAGCCTGCTGGTGCGTGCCGACACCACCGACATCAGTGGACCGGAGTCGCTGGCAGCCGGGAAGCGGCTGTGCTCGGTGTCGGGCTCGACGCCGGCCCAACGGATCAAGGACAAATACCCGGGCGTGCAGCTGCAGCAGTACGACACCTACTCGGCCTGCGTGGAGGCGTTGCGCAACGGCGCAATCGACGCGGTCAGTACCGACGAGGTGATCCTGGCCGGCTTCGCCGCCCAGTTCCCGGGCGTCTTCACCATCATCGGAAAGCCGTTCTCCGTCGAGCACTACGGAATCGGTCTGCGCCACGGAGACCGCGAACTGCGCGACAAGATCAACGACGCGATCCTCGCGATGCAGCAGGACGGCAACTGGCAGGCCGCCTTCGATCGCAACCTCGGTCCGGCCGGCATCAGCGCGCCGCCTCCCCCGCCACTGGACACCGACACCGAGGGCGGTTCGGCGGACCGGATCGACATCCTCGGCAAGTACGGCGGCCTGATCGTCAAGGCGTTCTGGACAACCATCAAACTCACCGTGCTGTCGGCTATCGGGGCACTGATCCTGGGCACGGCACTCGCGGCGATGCGGCTGTCCCCGGTCCCGATGCTCAACTGGCTGGGGACCTCGTATGTCAACATCGTGCGTAATACGCCGCTGACGCTGATCATCCTGTTCTGCTCCTTCGGGCTGGCGCAGACGCTGGGAATCACGCTGGCCGATCCGCGCTCGCCCACGTCGATCGCCGACAGCAACTTTCGGCTGGCGGTGCTGGGGTTGTCGGTCTACACCGCGGCGTTCGTCTGCGAGACGGTGCGGTCCGGGGTGAACACCGTGCCGGTGGGTCAGGCCGAGGCGGCCCGGTCACTCGGGCTGAGTTTCGGGCAGAACCTGCGGATGATTCTGCTGCCGCAGGCTTTCCGGGCCGTGCTGATCCCGTTGGGGTCGGTGTTCATCGCGCTGACCAAGAACACCACGATCGCTTCGGCGATCGGTGTCGCCGAAGCCGCACTCTTGATGAAGGAGATGATCGAGAACACCGCGGCGTTGCTTGTCGTGGGCAGCATCTTCGCCTTCGGCTTCCTGTTGCTGACCCTGCCACTAGGACTGTTGTTCGGCTGGCTGGGCAAGCGCTGGGCGGTGATCAGATGACAACTTCGTCGGTCCTGTTCGACGCGCCGGGTCCGCGCGCGCGGGTGCGCAACCGGGTCATCTCCGGTGTGACCGTGGTTGTGGCCATCCTGATCTTCTGGGCGATCATCGCCAGACTTGCCGGCAAGGGGCAGTTGACGGCGGCCAAGTGGCGACCGTTCCTTACCGGCGATCTGTGGAAAACGTATGTGTTGCCGGGCATTGCGGGCACCCTGACCGCTGCGGCGTTGTCGATCGTGTTGGCCGGCGTCCTCGGATTTGCCCTGGGCGTGGGTCGACTCTCGCCGGTGCGGGCGATCCGGGTGCCGTGCGCGGTGATCGTGGAGTTCTTCCGCGCCGTCCCGGTGCTGATCATGATGATCTTTGCGTACTTCTTCTTCGCGCTCTATGACGTCTTCCCGTCCAAACAGTTGGCGTTGGCCGGCGTGGTGACCGGGTTGACGCTCTACAACGGCGCGGTGATCGCCGAGATTGTCCGCTCCGGAGTGGGTTCACTGCCCCGCGGACAGAGTGAAGCCGCCGCCGCGCTGGGTCTTACCTGGGGTCAGACCATGCGTTCGGTGCTGCTGCCGCAGGCGATCACGTCCATGCTGCCGGTATTGGTCTCGCAGCTTGTGGTGGTGCTCAAGGACACGGCGATCGGCTATCAGATCACCTACCTGGAGATGGTCCGGCAGGGAACCGTGATCGGATCGACGTACGGCAACTACGTACCCGCACTGATCGTGATCGCCGTGTTGATGATCGCGATGAACTTCACGCTGTCGGCGGCGGCCGGACGTCTGGAGCGTCGACTGCGCCGCTCGAAGCGGACGCCGGAACCCCTGGAGGCGGTGGCGATCGCAAAAGGCGGAGCGCCGAGTGCCCTGCTGGAACCCGGTGACTGATCGCGACTAGAGCGCCGCGCACCGCTGAAGCAGTTCCAGCGACGGGGGCTGGTAGAACGACAGCACCGCATGCTCGCAGCCCAGTTCGGCATAACGCGGCAGCAGCGCCAACTGCTGGTCGACCTGGCCGGGCTTGAGTGGATGCAGGAAAAGCTGAGCACCGCGGCGCACCTCGCGCGGCTCGCGGCTCACCTCGGCGCAGGCTTCGTCGAGGTCAGCGTTGATCTCGCCCCACGCCTCTGGACCGTCGTGGCTGGGCATGTTCCACTCGTCGGCGTGCCGGGCAATCACCCGCAGCATCTTGGGTTTTGAGCCGCCGATAACGATCGGCGGGTGCGGACGCTGCACCGGCTTGGGCTCGCACAGCGCATCGGTGAGCGTGTAGAACCGGCCGGCGAAGCTGACCGACTCCTCGGTCCACAGCCGCCGGATGACGGTAAGCGCCTCATCGAGCATCGCCACTCTGGTTCCGGGCCCGGGGAATTCGAGCCCGAAGCCGCGATGCTCGTCTTCATGCCAGCCGGCACCGATCCCGAAGTCCAGTCGACCACCGGTGATGTGGTCGACGGTGACGGCCATCTTGGCCAGGATCGCCGGGTTGCGATAGGTCACTCCGGTCACCATGCAACCGACGCGGGCGCGTCGGACCACCACACCCATTGCGGCCAGGGTGGTCCAGCCCTCCAGCGTGGGTGTGGCGTTCTTGACCAGCCCGTAGAAGTGGTCGTAATCCCACACCGCATCGAAGCCGAGATCGTCGGCGGCGCGCCAGAACCGTTCGAGTTCGTGGTACTGGAACGTCGGTGCAAGTTTTACCGAGATCCGCACGCCCCGAGCCTAACTACACCCGGCGCCGCTCCCGTTCGGCGGCCACCGCATCGGTCACGACCGAGACGGCCATGCCCTGGCTGTAACCGCGGCGGGCCAGCATGGCGACCAGCCGGCGCATCACCTTCGCATCGTCGCCGCCGCCGAGTGTTTCCCGGCGAATTCGGCGTTCCACGAGCTGTTCGGCACGGCCGCGTTCAGCGCCGGCGTCGAGATCCTCCAGCACAGAGCTGATGAGCTCATCGTCGACGCCCTTGGTTCGAAGCTCGGCGGCCAAGGCGCGCTTGCTTTTTCCGGCGTCGGCCCGCCTTGAATGCACCCATTGCTCGGCGAAGTCTTCGTCGTCGATGAGGCCGACTGCTTCCAACCTCGCGAGCACCGCCCGGGCCGCATCGTCGGGATAGCCGCGCTTGGCCATCTGCCCGGCTAGTTCCGCGCGAGTCCGGGCCCGGACGGTGAGCAGGCGCAAACACAGGGCATGCGCCTGCTCCTCGCGGCGGGCCTCAGAAGTCGACTGGGGCGGGCAGGACGTCATCGATGAGCTCATCGGTCATCACAGCTCCGATGCCGAGTTTCTCTTTGATCTTCTTCTCGATCTCGTTGGAGACATCGGGGTTGCCCAACAGGTAGTTGCGGGCGTTCTCCTTGCCCTGGCCCAGTTGCTCGCCGTCGTAGGTGAACCACGAACCCGACTTGCGGATGAAGCCCTGGTCGACGCCCATGTCGATGAGCGAGCCCTCGCGGCTGATGCCCTTGCCGTAGAGGATGTCGAACTCGGCCTGCTTGAACGGCGGCGACACCTTGTTCTTGACCACCTTGACACGGGTGCGGTTACCGACCGCGTCGGTGCCGTCCTTGAGTGTCTCGATCCGGCGCACGTCCAGTCGGACCGAGGCATAGAACTTCAATGCCTTACCGCCGGTTGTCGTTTCGGGTGAGCCGAACATCACGCCGATCTTCTCGCGGAGCTGGTTGATGAAGATCGCGGTGGTGCCCGAGTTGTTCAGCGCGCCGGTCATTTTGCGCAGGGCCTGGCTCATCAGGCGGGCCTGCAGACCGACATGACTGTCACCCATCTCGCCCTCGATCTCCGCGCGCGGCACCAGTGCGGCCACCGAGTCGATGACCAGGATGTCGATCGCGCCGGAGCGGACCAGCATGTCGGCGATCTCGAGAGCCTGCTCACCGGTGTCGGGCTGGCTGACCAGCAGTGCATCGGTGTCCACTCCGAGGCTCTTGGCGTACTCGGGGTCCAGTGCGTGCTCGGCGTCGATGAAAGCCGCGATACCGCCGGCGGCTTGAGCGTTGGCCACCGCGTGCAGGGCGACGGTGGTCTTGCCGGAGGACTCCGGGCCGTAGATCTCGACGACCCGACCGCGGGGCAGGCCACCGATACCCAGCGCCACGTCCAGGGCGATGGAACCGGTCGGGATAACCGAGATGGGTTGGCGGACCTCTTCACCGAGGCGCATCACCGCGCCCTTACCGTGGTTCTTCTCGATCTGTGCGATCGCGAGTTCGAGGGCCTTCTCGCGGTCTGGGGCTTGCGGCGCCATGAGTGTCTCCGTTCTGTGGTGTTCAGTTGACCGGTGTTGGTCGGTTAGCCGCGACGTTAGAGATGACCTCTGACAAAAACTCCGTCCGTGCTGATCGAACTAAGACCCCACTTTAACGAACATGTGTTCGATAGCAAGTGTGGCGCGCGGCGTGTCGCTCGGGGCGTCCAGCGCTACCACTGCTCGCGCGGCACGTCGAAGTCGGCGCACAACGCCCGCCACACATCGCGGGGTTCCATACCGGCCTCGATGGCCTGCGCGGCGGTGCGGCCACCCAGCCGGGTCAGCACATGGTCAACGAGCATCGAAGAAGCACGTACCGCGCCGAACTGGGCCTGGACGAGATCGTGGAATTCGGTGAGCCGCACGGCCACCAACCTACCGAGTGGCCTCACGGCAGACCCGGACCGGATCGGTCACCCGTGCGGCGCTCTCCCCCGCACGGCGCGCGGCCTGCCGGTAGCGGGGATCCGACAGAACCTCCCCGACCGCATCGGCCAGCGCCTCGGCGGTCACCGGGCGCACCAGCAGCCCACTGCCTTGTCGCACAACGCGATTCGCTAATTCCCACTGATCCCCCCCGCCCGGCACGACGACCACGGGGACGCCGGCGAGCAGCGTCTTGGAAGGCATGCCGTGGCCGCCGCCGCACACCACCACGTCGGCCTGACCGAGCAGCTCGTCCTGGCGTCGCAGCCCGACCGGCGCCCATGGTGGCACCGGCGCATCCGTACTTC
>JAHBAP020000273.1 GCA_018500005.2 Mycobacterium sp.
AGATGTGTATAAGAGACAGCCCTACACCGGGGCGACCGTCCGCATTGCGCCGGTGCGCACCAGCGGCATGACCCCCTTCGCCGTCCGCTATATCGAGTGGTGAGGCCGATTATCATGTCGCGCAACGTGTTCCGGCCATTGCGAATGCTGGCAGTCCTCATGACGACCCTGATGCTGGCAGTCGGGTTGGCTACCTCGGCTACCGCCGCCCCGGTGGCGGTCGACGGTGAGTGGGATCCAACGCTGCCCAAGATCATCAGCGCCGGAGCGCCCGGCGACCCGGTCGCCGCGGCCCAGGCCTCGCTGGCATTCACCCAGCAGGCTGCGCAGGCCACCATGGACCTCGGCAAGAAGTTCCTGGCCAGCCTGGGCATCGGCGGCGGCCCGTCCGCACTGCCTGGCGGGCGGGTCAGCGGTCCACAGGCCATCGAGTACGTGATCCGTCGCGGCGCTTCCCAGCGCGGGGTTCCGTACTCCTGGGGCGGAGGCGCGATCAACGGACCCAGCGAGGGCGTTGACCAGGATGCCGGCAAGGTCGGCTACGACTGCTCGGGTTTCACCCGCTACGCATTCGCCGGCGTCGGTGTGCAGATCCCCAAGTACTCCGGTGACCAGTACAGCGCGGGACGGCACATCCCGCCGTCCCAGGCCAAGCGCGGGGATCTGATCTTCTACGGCCCCGAGGGCAGCCAGCACGTCGCCCTCTACCTGGGCAGCGGCCAGATGATGGAGGCGTCCTCGGCGGCCGGGCAGGTGACGGTCAGCCCGGTGCGGACGGCGGGCATGACGCCTTACCTCACTCGGATCATCGAGACCTAGCGGGGACGCGCCAGCGAACGACCCGCGTCGACGGATTCCGGATCGCCTGGAATAGTTGTCTGCGGGCACCTGTCAGCACTGCGTGCCAGCCAATAGCTGTGGAGGAAATTGATGACGTCACCAGGTGGGTCGCTCGCGGGTTCGGGTAGCTACGCGAGCTCCAGCTCCGCCACCGTTTCCAGCTCTTCGCCGAGCGGCAACGGTCTGGCCGGAGAGGTGAACACCCTGGAACGGGCCATCTTCGAGGTCAAGCGGGTCATCGTCGGCCAGGACCAGCTCGTCGAGCGCATCCTGGTCGGTCTGCTGGCCAAGGGCCACGTGTTGCTCGAGGGCGTGCCAGGTGTGGCCAAGACGCTGGCAGTGGAGACCTTCGCCAAGGTCGTCGGCGGCACCTTCTCCCGCATCCAGTTCACCCCCGACCTGGTGCCCACCGACATCATCGGCACCCGCATCTACCGGCAGGGCCGCGAGGAGTTCGACATCGAACTGGGCCCGGTGGTCTGCAACTTCCTGTTGGCCGACGAGATCAACCGCGCCCCGGCCAAGGTTCAGTCCGCACTGCTCGAGGTGATGGCCGAGCGCAAGATCTCCATCGGTGGCCGCGACTACCCGCTGCCCAAGCCCTTCCTGGTGATGGCCACCCAGAACCCGATCGAGAACGAGGGTGTCTACCCGCTTCCGGAGGCTCAGCGCGACCGGTTCCTGTTCAAGATCAACGTCGACTACCCGTCGCCGGAAGAGGAGCGCGAGATCATCTACCGGATGGGGGTGACCCCGCCGGAGCCCAAGCAGATTCTCGAAACCGGTGACCTGCTGCGACTGCAGGACGTGGCCGCCAACAATTTCGTTCATCACGCACTGGTCGACTACGTCGTACGGGTGGTCACCGCTACCCGCCGCCCCGAACAGTTCGGCATGCCCGACGTCAAGTCCTGGATCGCCTACGGGGCCTCCCCGCGCGCCTCGCTGGGCATCATCGCCGCCGCCCGTGCCCTGGCACTGGTTCGCGGCCGCGACTACGTGGTGCCCCAGGACGTCATCGAGGTGATCCCGGACGTGCTGCGCCACCGCCTCGTGCTGACGTACGACGCCCTGGCCGATGATGTCAAGGCCGACGTGGTGATCGGTCGGATCCTGCAGACCGTCGGGCTGCCTCAGGTGAATGCCATTCCGCAGCATGGTCATTCGGTGCCGCCGGTGGTTCCCGCGTCGCCCGCCGGACCCGCCGGCGCACCGGCGGCCGGCGCCAGCGCTCGGTGAGCGAGCCTCCCGGCGGCGAGGCAGCCGATGAGGTCCAGCCCGTCCACCCGCCGTCCTTCGGCCGCGGTGAGATCGGCGACGCCAAGCTCTCCGCCGCGCTGCGCACACTGGAGCTCACCGTCAAACGCAAGCTCGACGGCGTGCTGCAGGGCAATCACCTGGGTCTGATCCCGGGGCCCGGTTCCGAACCCGGCGATTCGCGGATGTACCAACCCGGCGACGACGTCCGGCGGATGGACTGGTCGGTGACCGCGCGGACCACCCACCCGCACGTGCGGCAGATGGTCGCCGACCGCGAGCTGGAGACCTGGCTGGTGGTCGACATGTCGGCCAGTCTCGATTTCGGCACCACCGGCTGCGAGAAGCGCGACCTGGCCGTGGGTGCTGCCGCGGCGATCACCTACCTCAACAGCGGCGGGGGTAACCGGATCGGAGCGTTGATCGCCAACGGCGAGCAGATCATCCGCGTTCCGGCCCGGTCCGGCCGCCAGCACGAGCAGACCCTGCTGCGGGCCATCGCCACCTCGCCACGAGCGCCACTGGGTGTGCGGGGCGACCTGGCGGTGGCCATCGACGCGTTGCGTCGGCCGGAACGGCGCCGCGGAATGGCCGTGATCATCAGCGACTTCCTCGGCCCGATCAACTGGATGCGGCCGCTTCGGGCGATCGCGGCCCGTCACGAGGTCCTCGGCATCGAGGTCCTTGACCCCCGGGACGTCGAACTCCCGGCCGTCGGCGATGTCATCCTGCAGGACACCGAATCCGGTGTGACCCGTGAATTCACCATCGACGAGCAACTCCGGGATGACTTCGCCCGGGCCGCGGCCATACATCGCGAGGAGGTCGCGCGGACGTTGCGCCGGTGCGGTGCGCCGTTGATGACGCTGCGCACCGACCGCGACTGGATCGCCGACATCGTGCGTTTCGTCGCCTCGAGGCGGCGTGGGGCGATGGCGGGCGCCCAATGACGGGAAGTGAACTGTGAGCCTGCCGTTGCTGGGCCCGATGGGGCTGGCCAACTTCGCCCACCCGTGGTTCTTCCTGTTCCTGCTAGTGGTCGCCGCATTGGTGGCGCTCTACCTCTACGTCCAGCGGGCCCGGCAGCAGCGCATCCTGCGGTTCGCCAACATGGAACTGCTGGAAAGGGTTGCGCCGCAACGCCCCAAGAAGTGGCGTCATCTTCCGGCGATCCTGTTGATCTCATCGCTGGTGCTGTTAACCATCGCGATGGCAGGACCACAGAACGATGTCCGGATTCCGCGTAACCGCGCGGTGGTGATGCTGGTGATCGACGTGTCGCAGTCCATGCGCGCCACCGACGTCGAGCCCAGCCGCCTCGTGGCCGCCCAGGAGGCGGCCAAGCAGTTCGCCGATCAGTTGACCCCTGGGATCAATCTCGGCCTGATCTCCTATGCCGGCACCGCGACCGTGCTGGTCTCCCCGACCACGAACCGGGAACCGACGAAGCTCGCCATCGACAAGCTCCAACTTGCCGACCGCACCGCTACCGGCGAGGCGATCTTCACCGCGCTGCAGGCCATCGCCACGGTCGGCGCGGTCATCGGCGGCGGCGACAGCGGCGACAAGCCGCCGGGTCGGATCGTGCTGATGTCCGACGGCAAGGAGACGGTGCCGTCCAATCCGGACAACCCCAAGGGCGCCTTCACCGCGGCCCGCACCGCCAAGGACCAGGGTGTGCCGGTCTCGACGGTGTCCTTCGGCACCCCGTACGGCTACGTCGAGATCAACGACCAGCGCCAGCCGGTGCCGGTCGACGACGAGATGCTCAAGAAGATCGCCGAGCTGTCCGACGGCACCGCCTACACTGCCTCGACCCTCGAGGGGCTCAAGGAGGTCTTCACCTCGCTGCAGGACCAGATCGGGTACGAGACCGTGAAGGGCGACGCCAGTGCGGGCTGGTTGCGGCTGGGATCTTTGCTGCTGGCACTGGCGGCGTTGGCTGCGCTGCTGATCAATCGCCGTCTGCCCGGCTGACCTCTTCCGCCGAGTTCGACCCCACGGTCGCCCAAGCGTGTCGCGGCACAGCCGTGGTGTCGATTTCGGCGGGATCAACCCTAGGCACTAAGTTGACGTGCATGAGTGAGCAGACCTCAGGCGGTAAACCCCCATTCGTCTCCCGCTCGGTGCTGGTGACCGGTGGGAACCGGGGGATCGGCCTGGCGATTGCCCAGCGGTTGGCCGCCGACGGGCACAAGGTGGCCGTCACCCACCGTGGCTCCGGGGCTCCCGAGGGGTTGTTCGGCGTGGAGTGCGATATCACCGACACCGCGGCCGTTGACCGCGCATTCACCGAGGTTGAGGAGCACCAGGGCCCGGTGGAGGTGCTGGTGTCCAATGCCGGGATCACCGCGGACGCGTTCATGATCCGGATGACCGAGGAGCGGTTCGAGAAGGTCATCGACACCAACCTCACCGGTGCGTTCCGAGTCGCCCAGCGCGCCGCGCGCAGCATGCAGAAGAAGAGGTTCGGCCGGATGATCTTCGTCGGCTCGGTCTCGGGCATGTGGGGTATCGGCAATCAGTCCAACTACGCGGCTTCCAAGGCCGGCCTGATCGGCATGGCCCGGTCGATCTCCCGGGAGATGTCCAAGGCCGGCGTCACGGCCAACGTGGTGGCACCCGGCCTGATCGACACCGATATGACCCGGGCGATGGACGAGCGGGTTCAACAGGGCGCCCTGGAATTCATCCCGGCAAAGCGGATCGGCACCGCCGAGGAGGGCGCCGGTGCGGTCAGCTTCCTGGCCTCGGAGGATGCCGGTTACATCGCCGGTGCGGTGATCCCGGTCGACGGCGGCATGGGCATGGGGCACTGACCTCTCGACGATTTCGATCTGGAAAGGATTGATATGGCAGGGATTCTCGAAGGCAAGCGCGTCCTGGTCACAGGGATCATCACCGATTCCTCGATTGCGTTCCACATCGCCAAGGTGGCGCAGGAGGCCGGCGCGGAACTGGTGCTGAGCGGTTTCGGTCGGATGAAGCTGATCGAACGGATCAGCCAGCGACTGCCGCGGGCGGCGCCATTGCTGGAACTCGACGTGCAGAACGACGAGCACCTCGGCACCCTTGCCGATCGGATCACCGAGGTCATCGGCGCCGGCAACAAGCTCGACGGCGTGGTGCACTCGATCGGCTATATGCCGCCCAGCGGGATGGGTATCAACCCGTTCTTCGACGCACCCTACGAGGACGTCGCCAAGGGCATCCACATCTCGGCGTTCTCCTACGCGTCCCTGGCGAAGGCGACGCTGCCGATCATGAACCCCGGCGGCGGGATTGTCGGCATGGATTTCGACCCCACCCGGGCGATGCCGGCCTACAACTGGATGACCGTCGCCAAGAGTGCGCTGGAGTCGGTCAACCGGTTCGTCGCGCGCGAGGCGGGTAAGTACGGCGTGCGCTCCAATTTGGTTGCCGCCGGGCCGATCCGGACGTTGGCCATGAGCGCCATCATGGGCGGTGCACTCGGCGACGAGTTCAAGGACGAGATGAAGATGCTCGAGGAGGGCTGGGATCAGCGTTCGCCGATCGGCTGGGACATGAAGGATCCGACGCCGGTCGCAAAGACAGTCTGCGCGCTGCTCTCCGACTGTCTCTTA
>JAHBAP020000091.1 GCA_018500005.2 Mycobacterium sp.
TGGGCACTCTGAAGTAGTCCGGCGCCTCCAGCTCGCACATGGCGTGGCCCTGGCACAGGTCGAGGTCCACTTCGACGCGGTAGCTACCCACGGTTCCTCCTGCGGTAGCGGACCCGCGCCGGGCGAGCAAGCTGCACGATCATCTTGGAGTGGTCGTTTCGGTAGCTCGCCGCGGGTTGTGCCATTTCAAAGTCATACTCCCGCAACAGCACTGAGAAGATCGCCTTGATCTGCATGGTGCCGAAGGCTGCGCCGACGCAGCGGTGCCGGCCGGCGCCGAACGGGATCCAGGTCCAGCGGTGCAGCACGTCCTCTTCCCGTGGCTTGTCGTAGCGGCCCGGATCGAATGCCTCGGGTTCGGGGAAGTCCTCGGCGATGCGGTTCGAGATGGCCGGGGAGGCCGCCACGAAATCGCCTTTGTGGATGGCCCATTTTTCCCCCCGGCCTTCGACCTCGAACTCGCCCTGTGCGACCCGCATCAGGATGATCAGTGGCGGGTGCAGCCGCAGGGTTTCCTTGACCACGTTGTCGAGCAGTGGGATCTGACGCAAGGCATGGAAACTCACCTCCTGGCCGTCGGCGTAGAGCTCGTCGAGTTCGGAGGTGACCCGGGCGTAGATTCCCGGATTGCGCATCAGTTCGATCAGCGTCCAGGCCGAGGTACCCGCGCTGGTGTGGTGCCCGGCGAACATCAACGAGATGAACATCCCGGTGATCTCGTCGGCGGAGAACCGCGGGTTGCCGTCGTCGTCCTTGATCGACACCAGGACGTCGAGCATGTCGCGTCTGCTCTTGTCCTCCGGCGGGTTGGCGATCCGGCCGTTCATGATCTCCTGGACGAGTTCCACCAGCCCGGCCCGTGCCTCGTCGCGGATCCGGAAACTGTCGATCGGAAGATACGGATCGACGTAGCAGAGCGGATCGGTGCCGCGTTCGAGAAGGTGGTACAACTCGGCGAATCGGGAGTCGAGTTGGTCACGGAACTTGCGCCCGATGAGGCAGGCCGTCGAGGTATAGATGGTCAGTTCCGGGAAGAACTCGAGCAGGTCGACTTCCCCCTCGTCTCCCCAGTTTTCGATCATCCGGCGCACTTCACGCTCGATCGTCTTGGCGTGGCTGCGCATGTGGTCGCCGCGAAGGGCGGAGTTGTGCAGCATCTCCTTGCGCCGTTCGGGACTGGCGTCGAACACCACGCCCTGGCCGAAGATCGGCGTCATGAACGGGTAGGCCTCCGCCTGGTCTAGGTCCTCGTCGGCGGCGCGGAAGAAGAATTCGTTCGCCTCCGCCCCGGTCAGCAGGACCACCTTCTTCCCGGCGAGTTGGAAGTAGCCGACGTCGCCGCACTCGTCGCGGGTCCGCTGCATCAACCCGATCGGATCGGTTCGGAACTCCTGCAGGTGGCCGTGCTCGTCCTGGCCGCCGGAAACCCGTTGAGCCTCTTGTGGAACGGTCACGATTCCTCCGGGTACTTCAGTTGCTGACGTTCCTTGGGCGCGTCGGTCAACGGCGCCTCGGGTTGCAGTTCCATCGAGACGACGTACCCGCCGCGCGGGGTCTGCGCGACGAAGGCGATGGCGCGGGCCAGGTCGGCGGCCCGCAGGAAATAGGAGTGCCGCGCCTGACCCCACTTGGCCCAGTCCTCCAGTGCGGGTGCGATGGTCTCCGGAGGAAGGCTCCAGCCCATCTCGGTCTGGGTGGGTCCCGGGTGCACGACCGACGCCCGCACCCCGGTGCCCTCCAACTCCATCTGGAGATTGGTCACCATCGCCGACAGGCCGGCCTTGGCCGCACCGTAGGCACCCATATGCGGCCGCTGACGCAGGGCGACGTCGGACCCGATGAAGATCACGTCGCCGCGTTGGCGTTGCACCATTCCGGGCAACACCGCGGTGGCCAGACGATTCGCCCCGATGAGGTGGATTTGGATCTGCGATTCGAACGCGGCGGTGTCGGTCTCGTAGAGGCGACCGAAGAACGTGTCGCCCGCACCGGCGACGAGGACCTCGATATCGCCGAGTTGCTCGGTGGCCCGATCCACGAATCGTCGGACCGACTCGGGGTCGGTGACATCCAGGGGCAGTGCGACGGCCTCCCCGCCGTCGGCTCGGATCTTGGCGGCGAGTTCCTCGCATCGCTCCACCCGCCGGGCACCCAGGGCGACCGGAAATCCTCGTGCCGCCAATTCGAGGGCTGTCGCGGCGCCGATACCGGAGGAGGCGCCGGCGATGAGTGCTGGCCGACGGGCGGGGTGCGGGTCGAAACGGGGCATCAGACCTTCTTCACGGTGATCGGCAGGTTCGCGAAACCCCGCACGCTGCTGGAGTGCACCCGGACCGAATTGTCTTCGTCGATCTCGTAGCCGCGGATGCGTTCGAACAACTCGGTCAGTGCGACTCTGGCCTCCATCCGGGCCAGGTGGGCGCCCAGGCAGAAATGCGCCCCGCTGCCGAAACTCAACAGTTTTGAACCGATGTCGCGGCCGATGCGGAACTCGTCGGGACTTTCGAA
>JAHBAP020000276.1 GCA_018500005.2 Mycobacterium sp.
AGATGTGTATAAGAGACAGGAATCGCCGCCTGGCACAACAACTTCAACAGGAAATCGACCAACGCGCGGCTGAATCAATCAGTTTCGGCGGAACCGCGATGGAGATCGGTGGCCATTCCGACCCGCTCGCGGCTATTCACTCCCAACTCGACGCGCTCTGGTCGATTCATCCGCACATCCCGCACGAGGTGCGGATGCAGGTAGAAATCGCCACCGCCGAGGTTGGCGCCAACATCGTCGAGCACACCGGAAGTGGTCACCCGCTGCGAATCCGGATGAGTGCGGCAGTGGTTGACGATCAGGTGCGCATCGTCTTCACCGACAACGGCCCGCCCGCCGACGTCGACTTGGCGAAAGTTACGTTGCCGGACGACATGGCTGAGCGCGGCCGCGGTCTCGCGATGGCCCAGGTTCTCCTTGATCAGTTGGCTTACCGATGCGACGAGACCGGCAACCACTGGACGCTCTTCAGCAATCGCTTCGGTTAACTGCTCGACATCCAGGACGACGACGGAGCGCCGCCGGCCCGTTGCGCAACGAGCGGCCGCAGCTCGGCCGCCACGCGGCGGTTGATCCAGATGCGCTGCACGCGTTCGGGCGCACCGTCGGTGAGGAAGTCCCCGAACTCCTGGAGGAAGTAACCGGTCTCGCGGACCTGGCCGGGACGGAGCTTGGCTTCCCACCAGCACAGCAGCCCGCTCTCCTCGCATACACCACCCAGGTCGTCGGGCTGCTGGCCGGTCCAGAACGCGAAGTAATCGCAGAGGCCGGGTTCCGGCACCGGGTCGCCGTCGTGCATCGCGACATATCCGGCGTGCCAGGCGATCGCGTCGCCGACCTGATGCGGCGCGATTCCCAGCGTTCCGATCGCCAGCAGACGGACAAGATGGCGCATGGCTGATTGGTGTTCGCGCCAGCATTGATTCTGGACGGCGTTGACGACACCGGTCTGCGGATCGTCGCTGACATTCCATTGGTAGACGCCGGCGAATTCCGCCAGCGTGGCGTCGGCGAGCATCAGCGACGCGCCGTCCTCCGTCAGCACCTCGTAGGGGTACAGGAACTCCCGCCGCCGCGGCATGCCCGGGTCCCGTGGCAACGGCTGCCGTGGTTCGTCTGCTCGCGTCATCGCGACACATTCTCCTAGGATTTCCGGCGTGACGAAGCAATCGCGGGCGATCGGTGTGTACCGGCACGGCGACGTCGAATCCCTCGTGAACGGCACGGTCGAGGTGCCCGCGCCTGGACCGAACGAGGTACTCATACGGACCACCGCGCTCGGGGTCAACCCGGCGGATGTCTACTTCCGATCGACCCCGTGGGAGGACATCGCGCAGTCGCTGCCCAAGCAGATCCCGCCACCGGGATCGCTCAGGGTCGTGGGCGCCGATTTCGCCGGAGTCATCGAGTCTGCCGGCACGGGGGTCGAGTCCTGGTCCGTCGGTGACGAGGTGTTCGGCTCAGCGTCGGCGATGGCCGCTACGGGCGCATCCAGCGAATACATCGTCGTCGATTCCCGCATCCTGGCGCCGCTTCCGCAAGCGCTGAGTCCGGAGCGTGCGGTCGCCTGGCCGATGGTCGGCATCACCGCGTGGGAGTCGCTGTTCGACGTTCTGCGGATCCGCACCGACGGAACCGATAGCGATGCGTCCCTACTGGTCATCGGCGGCACCGGCGGAACAGGCTCTGCGGCAATCCAACTCGGCAAGGCGGTAGCGGCCATGACGGTGACGGCGACGGCGGGCTCCGAGTCAGGCAGATCATGGTGCGAACGCCTGGGCGCCGACGCCGTCGTAAACCATCACCAACCGCTGCTGGACCAACTGCCCGACGGCGCGTTCGACTTCATCGTGTGCTGTGCGTCGGCGGCGAAATACCTCGACACCATGGCACGGCTCATCGCCCCGTTCGGCCACATTTGTGCGGTCATGGCCGACCTGGACCCGGTACCGTTCGACGGTCTGCGGCTGCGCTCGGCCAGCTTCGGGATGGAATTCATGGGGCTGCGCTCGATGGGACCGCAGATCGAGCGGCACGGACGGATCCTGACCGAGATTTCCCGTCTCATTGACGACGGCCGGCTGGCCGACCTGTCCGCCCAGCGGCTCAGCCCGATCGATGCCGACACCCTTCGCCGGGGCCACGTGCTCGTCGAACAGGGTGGCCACGGGAAGGTGACGGTCTCACACTGGCCGGAGCGGCAGTGACCGGCGAGACCGGGTGGTGACCCGTGTCTTCGATGCGCACCTGCACATCGTCGATCCACGGTTTCCGTTGCAGGAGAACGACGGTTACCTGCCGCCGCCGTTCACCGTCGACGACTACCTCGACCGGGTCACCCCGCTCGGGGTGTCCGGCGGTGCCGTCGTTTCCGGTTCCTTTCAGGGCTTCGACCAGAGCTACCTTCGCGCGGCGCTCGCCGCGCTGGGGCCGGCTTTCGTCGGCGTCACCCAGATACCACCCGAGACGACCGACGCCGAGATCCAGCAACTCGACTCGATGGGTGTGCGGGCCGTGCGGTTCAACGTCCGCCGTGGCGGTTCCGCCGACCTGAGCCATCTCGACCGCCTGGCACGCCGTGTCCACGAGATCGCCGGCTGGCACACCGAGCTCTACATCGACTCCCGGGAACTGCCGGACCTGCATCCGCGCCTGTCGGCGCTGCCTTCGGTCAGCGTCGATCACCTCGGGTTGAGTGCCGAGGGATTCCCCCACCTGCTTCGGCTCGTCGAGTCGGGCGCGACGGTCAAAGCAACGGGCTTCGGTCGGATCGACATCGACCCGGCCGAAGCGATCCGGCGGATCCTCGATGTCAACCGGCACGCCCTGATCGTGGGCACCGACCTGCCGTCGACCCGCGCTCCGCGGCCCTTCGGCGACGACGACCTCACCTCGCTCAGCAATTTTCTGGATCCGGATGAACTCGAGGACGTGCTGTGGAACAACGCCGCCGCCCTCTACCGGCTGGGCTGATCCCTGGTGATGACTGCTCGCGAGGGGAACGCTCAGGGGAACGTCAGCAGAACCAAGGCGCAGTCGTCATCGAACTCCCCGGTGGGGCTCAGCGACCTCAGCCGGCCGACGAGATCGTCCAGCGTCCAGTCGGGCTGCCCGGCCAGTTCGGCACAAAGGGTGATGAAGTCGGCCCGCGACCACATCTTCCCCGTCGCACTCTCGGCGAACAGTTCGAAGGCCCCGTCGCTGTACAACAGGATCTGCCCATCGGAGGGCACCACATAGGTGTCGGCCGAATAGACGCTGTCGCTGAACATTCCGATCGGACTGGCCGTGGTGGACAGGTTCCCAACCGTGACGCCGTCGGGATCGCGGTGCAGCACCAGGGCCGGCGGGTGACCGGCGCTGGCATACCGCAGCGTCCTGGTCGACCGTTGATAGACGCCGTACCAGATGGTGAAGTAGCTGTCCCCCTGATCCTCCATCTGGAACAGCCTGTTGAGCCGGTCGAGCACCCGATCGGGGTTCAACAGCACGGCCGCAGGCAGCGATCCGGATCGAAGCAGATTGTGTACGGACATCGACAGCAGTGCCGGCCGGACGCCGTGCCCGGACACGTCGATCAGGTAAACCTTGAGATGGTCGTCGTCCAGCCACCGATAGAAAAATCCGTCGCCGCCGAGATCGAGCGAGGGCAGATAGCGCGACGACACCTCGACCGGTCCGTGTAGTTCACCGGGCAGCACCGACTTCACATACGCTGCGGCGTCACGGATTTCGGCCTTGAGACGGCCGGCGAGAATTCGGTTCTCCCGTTCCCTCATCGCCAGCAGTTCCCGCGCCTCGACCTCATCGGTGATGTCGATGCCCTGGGCGAAGAGGTACTGCACCGTACCGTCGCTATCCCGCAGGCAACTCACGGAAACGTCCACCCAGAAGAGATGGCCGTCGGCGTGGATCTGCTGTTTCTCTACGCGGTAGGTATCCAATCGACCGGTGATGAGATCCTCGGTGTTCTTCAGATCGGCGTCGAGGAAACGGGCCGGCGTCATCTCCTGCCAGGTCTTGGTCTTCAGCGTCTCCTCGTCGTAGCCGAACAGGTCGCACAACGCCTTGTTGACCACTTCCATTTTGCCGTCCGGAGCGATCAGCGCGATGGCGACGTTGGAGATCTCCATCAGGCGGCGGAAGCGGGCGTCGGATTCGGCTTCCTTGGCTCGCCACGCCACCTGCTCGGTGATGTCGATGATCTGACCGACCAGGTACTGCACCGCACCGCTGGAGTCGCGCAGACAACTCGCCGAGACGTCGGCCCAGACCAGGTGGCCGTCGGCGTGGATGTGCTGCTTGACGACCCGGTAGGTGTCCATCCGCCCGGCGAGGAGATCCGCCATGTTCCGCAGGTCGGTTTCCATGTAGATCTCGGGAGTCAGGTCCTGCCACGTCTTGGTCTTCAGGGTTTCCTCGTCGTAGCCGAGCTGGTCACACAACGCCTGGTTGACCACGTCGAATCTGCCATCGGGGGTGGCGATCGCGATGCCGACGTTGGAGCTCTCCATGATCCGGCGGAAGAGGGCGTCGGATTCGGCGTGCTTGGCACGAAGTTCCATCTGCTCGGTGATGTCGATGATCTGGGCGATCAGGTGATCGATCTCACCCGCGGCGTTCCGCATGGGACTAATCGTCACCGAGCCCCAGAGCCGATGCCCGTCGGCATGCACGTACTGCTTGGTCAACCGGTGGGAGTCCTTGCGCCCCGAAACCACGTCCTGGACGGCCCGATTACTTTCTGGCAGGTGCTCCGGGACCGAAACGTCGGCCCAGCTCATCTGCGAAAGCGTGTCGGCGTCGTAGCCGAGGAATTCGCACATCGCCGGGTTGATGATCTGAAACCGGCCGTCCCGGCCCACCAGGACCGTCGCGATGGCAGAGCTTTCGATCAGCCTGCGGAAGTTCGCATCCACTTCGGGAGCGCCGTCGACCCCGCTCATGTGCCACCTCCCACCGGGAATTCTGACACGCACCGAGCCAAAAAGTCTGATTCAGCGGTTCGCCTGCCACTACGAGCCACCGCGCTGGGCCGCCACGCCGGCGAGTACGACGAGCACGATCCCGATGACCTGCGCGCCCGACGGCATCTGGTGCAGCACGAGAAGCCCGAGGGTCTCCCCGATCGCGGGTTCCAGCGCCATCAGGGTGCCGAACGCGTTGGGCGTCATCTGGCGCAGTGCGGCCATCTCGAGGGCGAACGGCAACACCGGCAACAGGATCGCCAGGCCGACCGCCGTCGCGATGGTGGTGGGGGCGATATGTCCGAGTGCCTGGGGCACGCCGGCGACCGCCGCGGTGGCCGCGGAGATGGGCATCGTGATGCTCAGCGCGGTGGTACCGGCGAAGCGGTCACCGACATGCTGGGTGAGCAGAATGTAGAGGGCCCAGCACAGCGCGGATCCGAGCGCCAGGCCGACGCCGGCGATGTTGATATCGCCGCGCCACGGTTGGGTGAGCAGCAACACCCCGATCAGCGCGGTGGCCGGCCAGACGAGCGAGCGCCTGGTGTGGCTGCGGACCGCCGCGACGGTGAGCGGTCCGAGGAACTCGATTGCCACCGAGGTGCCCAGCGGAATGCGTTCGATGGCGGCCAGGAACATGATCGTCATCAGGCCGGTGGTGACGCCGAGGGCCAGCAGGGCCGGGACGTCCCGGCCGGCGATGCCGCGCACCGGCGGCCGCGCGATCGCGATGAAGATCAACGCACCGGCGGTGAGCCGAAGCCAGGCCGTGCCGGCCGGACCGACCTGGCCGATCAACGGCAGGGACAACGCGGAGCCGAGTTGGACCGAGAACATCGCAGCGACGGCCATCGCCCACGGCGGCACCGCCCGAGCACGCGAGGCAGCGGAGAGTGTCATGGGTTGCAGCACGCCTCGGGATTCGGGCCGACGAGACCCGCCCCGAGGATCGCGGCTAGTTGCTCAGGTAGAGGTAGTACAGGCCGTCTTCACCCTGGTGGCAACTCCAGTGCGTGTAGGCGCCGTTGTCCTCGGTGATCTGCACCTGCGGACCGTCGGCCTGGCAGGCCGCCATGGTCGCGTAGTTGCCGTCGACCTGGATCGCGTCGGCGGCGGCGGTACCCGCACCGGCCGACATGAGCCCGCCCAGGGCCAGTGCGGAGGCGATCGTGATCTTCTTCATCTCCGGCGCCCTTCTGTGTTGTCACCGTCACGGCGAATCCAGACAACTCGCACCCTTGACCATATGTCCGGCAGGTGCCACAGCGCAGCGCATCACCTGTTTTGCTGGAGATACGCGTTCAGCGGTATCCCCCCGACGTCGGGACTAGTGTCGAGTCCACATCCAGCCGACACCAGGAGGGTCCCATGGGCTTCGACCCCAAGAACGCCATCAACGCCGCCAAGGACATCGCGGCCCACGCCGTCGAGAAGGCCGCCGATATCGTCGAGGACGCCGGTCACATCGTCAAGGGTGATATCGCCGGCGGCGCCAGCGCCATCGTGCAGGACGCCACCGAGATCGCCACCCACGCGGTGGACAAGGCCAAGGAGGTCTTCACCGGTAAGGACGCCGACGGGGCCTAGCGCCCCGGGCGCTCAGGCGTCCACCTCGACCGCATCCGAGAAGCTTGAGGTGTTCTTCGGCCCGGTTGCCGGCGTCGCCGTCGCCGTGATGTAGTTGCCCGCGCTGGGCTGCGGCGAGGCGAACTGGCCGGAGAACGATCCGTCGGGCTTCACCGCGAGGTCGCCCAGGTACTGCTGTCCCTGGACGGGTAGGCCGGCGGGCGGAGTCAGGCTGTAGAAAACCTGGACGCGATAGCTCTCCCCCGCGCTGTCAGGCTGGTTCCCGCTCACTTCGATATAACCGTTGTTGAACTTCGCCTTCGCGATCACGGGGGCCTTCTGATTGTCGTTGCCCCCGTTCTGCAATGCGATCCCGTCGTCCGTCGTGGTGCCGTTGAGGTAGATCGAGTTGGACTCGATCGCATTTCCCGTGCCGCCGTCCACGACGATGCCCTTGGCGGCGTTGCCGGAGATGACGTTCTGCTTCAACTCAACGTCGTCTGAAGTGCTGGAAAGGATTCCGTCACCGGCGTTGCCGCTGACGGTGGTGTTGCTGATCGACACCTTCGACGAGTCGGTCAGCAGAACCCCGTTGTACTTCGTGCCATTGGCGCCGGCGCCGTTCCCGCTGATCGTGGTGTTGGTGATGGTCACGTTCTCGACGCCGTCGACTTCGATGCCGTTGAAGGTGTTACCGGTGATCGACGATCCGCTCACCGTCATGCTGCCCGAGGTCGCGATGATCCCGTTCTTGCCGTTGTTGATGATCGCGTTATCGGTGAGGCTTAGGTTGTCGGCGCCGGTCACCGCAATACCTTGACCGCCGTTATTGCTGACGATGAAGCCGCTGACCTCCGAGCCGGAGGACGCCCCCAGGGAAATGCCTTCGTGGGAGAAGAACTGGATCTGTCCGCCGCCGGTCAGCGTGGTGGTGACATCGTCGGAAACCGAGATCCCCTGCGCCGCGGTGAATCCGAGATTGCCGACCAGAGTGATCTTCCCCGGCACGGTGAACGTAACGGGGTTCTGCGGCGTGCCGCTCGAATTTGTCACAGCCAGGCCGCCCAACGGATGGGTCGCACCGATGTCCTTGTTGAAGGCGACGCGATGGCCGGCCCCGGTCGTCAGGCTCAGGCTGAAGCCCTTGCCCGGCAATGCGTCGACCGCACCGGCGAAAGTGATGTCGCCCTTGGACGCCTCGATGCTGACGGGGCCGGCCAGGGTGGTGTCGGCGGCGGCGGTGAAGGTGCCGTCATTCACCTTGTACTGGCCGTTGAGCGTCGCGACGTCGTTGTAGGTCTGAGCGCCACTGGTTCTGATGCCGGAGCTGGAGGTCGAACCGCCGGCATCGGTGCCCAGTTCGGTCAGTTCGGTGACATACCCAACCCCCCGCACGAATTCTGTTGTGCCGGAGCTGTTAACGGTGAGCGAGTTCGCGCCGTCCACGGTTCCGGAGAACCGCACATCGCCGCCGCCGGCGTTGACGACGGTGTCGCTGCCCAAAGTGGTCAGCCCGGCCACAGAGAACGAGCCGCCACCGGTGCTGTAGGTGCCGCCCAGCGTGGCACTCTGCCGGTAGGTCTGGTCACCGGTGGTGGTCACCGACTGCAGGCTCACCATCGCGGTGTTGCCGGTGGGTCGCAGCCAGATCACCTGCTCCTTGACGTCGAACATGACGTCAAAGGCGTTGTAGAGGTTCAGCCCGGTGTTGACGTTCTGGCCGGGCCCGTCGATGAGGGCACCCGGAACATAGTTGACCTCGTCGACCGACCCGGTGTCGCCGGCGGTGAACGTCCACGTCAGCGGCGGCCGGCCACGGGTGGTCGGGAATTCGGCGATGAAGTCGACGCCCGTCTGCAACTGGCCGTTGTCGTTGTACGGATCGCCGTCACCGCCCTTGAGCCGGACACTGGTGGACGGCGCGCCACTGTCGATCAGCGACGGTAGACACTGGGTGGCGCACTGCGGGTAGGGATAGTCGCCGATCTGCTTCTTCGGATCCTCGCCGTTCTGGGCGTAGTAGTTCGGGGCGAAGGCGAACCACTCCAGGACGGGCAGCCCGGAGACCGGATAAGTGCCGCCGCCGCCCAGTGCCTGTACCG
>JAHBAP020000156.1 GCA_018500005.2 Mycobacterium sp.
GGGTCGTCGCCGGGCCGGTTGAATCCGCCGACGCCGCGGTGGAATCACCTTCTCCGCTGTCCGCTCCGGCCATACCAAGTGCCTGGGGTCCCGCGAGCAAGAAGCCCAACACCAACGTTGCCGCACCGAATCGGGCGCTGGGTTTCGTCACATCACCGTCCCTGGTTGGCCGGAAACGAAGCGGTGAAGATACCCGCGCCGACGTACACCTGGCGAAAATACCAAACCCGAGGCGCTGGTTCAACCAGTTTGTAGACCCGCGGAGGTCACCAGAAGACGGCGAACCACATCGCGATGTAGTGGCAGATCGCCGCGACCGCGGTGCAGGCATGGAAGAACTCGTGATGGCCGAAGGTTCGCGGCCACGGGTTGGGCCACTTGAGTGCGTAAAGCACCCCGCCGATGCTGTAGAACACACCGCCGACGATGAGCAGCACCAGTGCGGCCACCCCGGCGCCGTGCATGATCGGGCCCATGAACCAGACCGCCACCCAGCCCAGCAGCAGATAGAGCGGCACCCCCACCCAGGCCGGTGCCGTGGGCCAGAACATCTTGAGCAACACCCCGGCCAGTGCTCCGCCCCAGACGATCCAGAACAGCACCCAACCGTCCGTTTCGGGCAGCGCCAGCAAGGCGAACGGCGTGTAACTGCCGGCGATGAAGATGAAGATCATCGAGTGGTCGAGGCGCTTCATCCAGGTACGTGCCGTCGGTGACTTCCAGTTCACCCGGTGGTAGGTGCCGCTGACGGTGAACATCGCCACGCTGGTCAGTGTGTAGAGCAGGGTGGCGAGTCCGGCCCGGGTGCCTTGCAGCGCCCAGGACACCGACACCAAGGCCGCTCCTGCGACGGCAGCGACGATCGCTGCATAGACGTGGATCCAGCCGCGGGCGCGTGGCTTGCCGAGGAATTGACTGACGCCGTCGACGACGGCTTCCGGGAAGTCCTCGGCCTCCTGATCGCCGGGCCGCCTGGTGCGGTCCGGCTCGGTGACGTCCGCACCTGCGGTCATGCCCACCTCCCTACGGGGCCCTGCCTGTTCGACGCGGAGAGCGCCCTAATTCTCCCCACGGTCACAGTAGTCTTGATGGTCGTGGAGATCATTCCCCCGCGTCTCAAGGAGCCGGCCTACCGGCTCTACGAAATGCGGTTGCGGCAGGAGCTCCTGAGTTCCAAATCGGCACTTCCACGCCATATCGCCGTCCTGTGCGACGGTAACCGCCGATGGGCGCGTGATGCTGGTTACTGTGACGTGAGCTACGGCTACCGGATGGGCGCGGCCAAGATCGCCGAGATGCTGCGCTGGTGCGCCCGAGAGGGCATCGAGATGGCCACGGTCTACCTGCTCTCGACCGAGAACCTCCAGCGCGACCCCGAAGAGCTGGCGGCGCTGATCGAGATCATCACCGACGTCGTCGAGGAGATCTGCGCGCCCGCCAACCGATGGAGCGTGCGGACGGTCGGGGATCTGGAGTTGCTCGGGGAGGAGCCCGCGCGCCGGGTTCGCGACGCCGTCGACGCGGCCACCGCGACGGCGCCGAGCGGTTCGTTCCACGTCAACGTCGCCGTCGGTTACGGCGGACGGCAGGAGATCGTCGACGCCGTCCGTCAACTCCTGGGTAAGCAGGTCGCAGACGGCGCCACGCCCGAGCAGATGATCGAGGCGGTGACCGTGGAGGGCATTTCGGAGAACCTCTACACCTCGGGTCAACCCGACCCGGATCTGGTCATCCGGACATCGGGCGAACAGCGGCTGTCCGGATTCCTGCTCTGGCAGAGCGCGTACTCGGAGATGTGGTTCACCGAGGCGCACTGGCCGGACTTTCGGCGGGTGGACTTCCTGCGCGCCCTTCGGGACTACAGCCGCCGGCACCGGCGGTTCGGGGCCTAGGCAACGGCCGAGAAGGAGATAGCCGTGATCGCCCTGTCCGCGTTGGTGTTCGCGCTCGCGTGGTGGATGGGGCTCTACCTGATCTCGCGTGATCCCCGGAAACCGGTGCTCGTTCTCGCCGCCGTCGGTCTGTGCGGGTTTGCGTTGGTGGTGGCCCTCGACGCGGTGCGCGGCATCGGTACCGGGTACTCGGAAGCGTTGAGCCGCATCGAGATCTATCTGGTGGCATTGCCCGCGATCGCCTGGTTCGCCGTCCTGCTCGAACTCGCGCGTCCCCCGGACGCCGAGCGTGACCATACCCGCGAGCTCATCCTGACCGGACTCGTCGCCTCGGCGGTCCTGCTTGGCGCGGTTCTGGCAGGAAGCGTCAATGGCCCACTGCGACTTGGGCATTGGGTCATGCTCGTGGTGATATCCCTATCGACGCTCGGCGCGATGGTGGCCGCCGTTCGGAATCTATCCCCGCGTCGCAACGCCCGGGAGTCGGCCCAGCCCACCCAGGTGGCCGGAGTGGTGGTGGTGGCCACTCTGTTCTTCGCGCTGAGCAACGCCATCCTGGTGATACCGCTCGGCCTGGTGCCCAGTTGGCTGGCCTTGGCGGCGACCGGGTTCGACATTCTTCTCCTCGGTATCGCTGTGGCACTGTGGGACTCCTTCGACGAGGGGCAGGCGCTGCGCGCGGCGATGTTGCGGTCGTTCATCGGAGCCCTCCTGGCGGTGGCACTGCTCGACGGTCAGTTGCTGATCGGGACAATCGCCGCCAAGGCGGACGCCGATGGCACCGCGGTCCTCACCACCACGGCACTGCTCACCCTGGCGATCGCGATCGCGGCCACCGTGTCCTCCGGCGCGCTGGCCGGCCGGCTGGCCCGCGTCGCCTTCTCCGGATCACCGCGGCTGCGGGCCGACCGCGCCGCGCTGCGGACCACCGAGGCGGCGCTGCCGCTGTGTTCGTCGAGTCCGCTGGACGGCCTGGACGACGAGACGTTCGCCCGCCTGACCCGTCGGGCTCTGGGCCACTACGGCGATCTGGCCAAGCTGGTCGCCAGCCCGCTGAACCAACTGCCCGAGATCGACGTTCGGCTGGCGCAGCGCGGCGCGCCCGACCAACCCCTGGAACGCGCCGCCGAACTGCGGTCCCTGCTGGGCGAGCGGATCGACCGGCTCAAGCCCCGCGACGACGGCGAGTTCGGCACCACCGAGCAGTGGCGCTACTACAACGCGCTGTACTTCCCCTACGTGGTCGGGGTGCGGCCCTACGCACAGAACGCCACCGCGGCCGGACTGGATCCGGTGGCCCGTCAGGCCTGGCAGTGGTTGGTCACCGACGTACCGCAACGGTCCTTCCATAGCTGGCAGAACGCCGCGGCCCGGCTGATCGCCGCCGACCTGCGGGCCCAGACTCCCGCGGTTCGGCAGTATTGAAACACCTGCTGGCAGTGCCTGGCAGTGCCATGCATCGACCTGGCAGTGTCCTCTGAGCAGCCTGGATTCAGAAGAACCACTCCAGGAGGCTTGAATATGGGCAATGACCTGCCGGTCCGCCCCAGGGACTCGTTCCTGCGAACGGCGATCCGTCTCGACGCCGCCGGTGTCGGTCTGATCGGTCTCGGTATTGCAGGGTTCGCCGGGCCGTTCGCCAGGCTGACCGGTCTCGCAACGGGTTGGGCCTACGGCATCGCGGCCGCATTCCTGTTCTACGGCGTCGCCGGCAACTGGCTCGCCGGCCGGACGAACATCCGGCCGATCGGGACCGGGCTGAGCCTGTTCAACTTCGTCGGCGCCGTCGGCCAGACCGCGATCGTGCCGGCCGGGGTTCTGCCGCTGACCGGTACGGGTAAGGCGGTCATGGTGGCCTTCGGCCTGTACGCCCTGTTATTCGGAGTCCTGCAACTGATGGGGTTGCGCCGACTGGCGTGACCCGGGAAAGGAGAAGAAATGGATCCCATGATTGCCGCAGGCGCACTTGTCGGCGGCGGACTGATTCTCGGTGGCGGCGCCATCGGGGCGGGGATCGGCGACGGGATCGCCGGCAACGCGCTGATCTCCGGGATCGCCCGTCAGCCCGAAGCGCAGGGACGGCTGTTCACGCCGTTCTTCATCACCGTCGGTCTGGTGGAAGCCGCGTACTTCATCAATCTGGCGTTCATGGCGTTGTTCGTATTCGCCACGCCGGGCGGCTAGCGAGGGGCTAGAGCTTACGCAGCCGAAGCCGCTTGACCGTGTGGTCGGAATCCTTGCGCAGCACCGCGGTTGCCCGCGGACGGGTGGGCAGGATGTTCTCGATCAGGTTGGGCCGGTTGATGGTTCGCCAGATATCACGCGCCGCCGCGACGGCCTGCTCGTCGGTCAGACCGGCATAGTGGTGGAAGTGCGATGCCGGGTCGGCGAACGCGCCGGCCCGCATCGCCAGGAATCGCTCGATGTACCACTGCTCGATGTCCTCGATGCGGGCATCGACGTAAACCGAGAAGTCGAACAGGTCCGAGACCATCAGCGTCGGGCCGGTCTGTAATACGTTGAGCCCCTCCAGGATCAGGATGTCCGGGTGGGTGACGACGTGCTTCTCGCCGGGGACGATGTCGTAGATCAGATGCGAATACACCGGGGCGCAGGCCTGATCTGCGCCGGACTTCACCGACGTGACGAAACGCATCAGGGAGCGGCGGTTGTAGCTCTCCGGGAATCCTTTGCGGTGCATCAGGTTCCGACGGGTCAATTCAGCATTCGAGTGCAGGAACCCGTCCGTGGTGACCAGGTCCACCCGGGGGTGGTCATCCCAGCGGGACAGTAGCGCCTGCAGTACGCGGGCGGTCGTCGACTTACCGAC
>JAHBAP020000584.1 GCA_018500005.2 Mycobacterium sp.
AGATGTGTATAAGAGACAGGCACTCTCACCCGCTACCAACTCAGCCGGCATTGCCGGCTACTGCCCGACGTTTACGCTCCCGCGAACGCGCACCTCTCACTGCGCGATCACACCGTGGCTGCCTGGCTGTGGTCGCGTCGGCGCGCCATCGTCGCGGGTTCTGCGGCGGCCGCCCTGCACGGCGCGCAATGGGTCGACGCCGGCGAACCGGTTGAACTCATCTGGTCCTGTGCCCGCCCACCGTCCGAATTGCGTGTACGCAATGAGACGCTGACGCCAAATGAGGTCACCCGGGTGGCGGGAATACCGGTCACTTCGCTGACCCGAACCGCCTTCGACCTCGGCCGGCACCTTCCCCGCGATCGACCAGCGGCCCGCCCCGATGCGCTGATGCGGGCCACCCCGTTCTCGACCGACGCCGTAATGCGACTGGCCGAGGACCACCCGGGCGCGCGAGGTATCCGCGGGCTCCGCGCTGCGCTGCCTCTCGTCGATGGAGGCGCCGCTTCGCCGCGTGAAACCTGGCTGCGCCTCCTCCTCATTGACGCCGGCTTCCCGCGCCCGACCACACAGATCCCGCTGATGGATCACGCCGAAAACCTAGCGGTGCTCGATATGGGCTGGGAGGAGTTCATGGTCGCCGCGGAGTACGACGGTGACCAGCACCGTACGGATCGCCGTCGCTACGTTCGGGATCAGCGGCGGTCCAGAATGGTGGCCGGATTGGGTTGGGACGCAGTGCGGGTGATCAAAGAGGACCGTCCCCACGAGGTCATCGCACGGGTCGAGGAAGCATTGCGCGCACGCGGATGGCGCGGCGAGATTGCATCCACGCGGCCCCGCACTCACAGGTTGTCTGCCTGAGTGCAATCTCGGCGGTGAATATCAGGGGCTAGACCCGCCGGGGGGCAGCCAGTCGCTCGCGCCGTAGTTGCTCCACCTCGGGTAAAACCAGCGGAGGCAGATCGCCGACAACCCGAGACAGCAGCAGGTCGGCCAGTTCGGGATTTCGGGCAAGACATGGCCCATGCAGATAAGTCGCGACGACGCTGCCCTGCACCGCTCCGTCGAACCCGTCGCCGAGGCGGTTTCCGGCCCCCTTGACCACCGCGGCCAGCGGACGGGCGCCGGATCTCAACACCGTTCCGCCCCGGTGGTTCTCGAACCCGGTCATCGGCTGGCCCAATTGGTCGAGGAGGGGTTCGGACACTACTTCGCCGATCGTCCGCTCGGGCTGCGGTGAGGTGGTCAGGTCCAGCATGCCGACGCCGTCGACCCGCTCCCCGGCGGAGGTCTCGTACCAATGGCCCAGCACTTGGATGGCCGCGCAGATGGCCAGAACCGGTGCTCCGCGGTCGACGGCGCGTTGCAGTCCGGGATAGCGCAACAGGTGTTTGGTCGCCAGTCGCTGGGCGTAGTCCTCCGCCCCGCCCAGGGTGTAGAGATCCAGGGAATCCGGCACCGGATCGGCCAAGGTGATCTCTACGATCTCCGCGGCGATCCCGCGCAGCCGCAACCGCTGGCGCAGCACGACGGCGTTGCCACCGTCGCCGTAGGTGCCCATCACGTCGGGCAGCACCAGGCCGATGCGCACCGGCTCAGTCATGATCCCGGCCCCGTTCCAGCGCTCGCTGCAGCTGCAGGAAAGCCGTGTAGTTCGCGACGACCTCGATATGCCCCGGCGGGCAGGACTCGATCGCTGCGATGGTGTCGTGCACCAGGGAGTGCTCGACACCGGCGTAGCCGAGTCGCACCGCGAGATCGGTGCCGCGTTCGCCTGCGGCCACCACGGACGTCCCCTCGAAATCCTCGAAGCGCACGTCCCACAGCCACGATAGGTCCTCACCGTCGGGAACCTGTCCGTTGACCGAGATCACCACGCCCGCAGCGGATTTGTCCACCATCGACAGCGCCTCCTGCCAGCCGGCCGGATTCTTGGCCAGCAGCAGCCGCGCGTCGCGATCGCCGACCCGGACCGTGCGGTAGCGACCGGCGACCTCGTCGACCGCCGACACCGCGGCCACTGCCGCGGTCGGGTCGGCACCCATGGCCACCGCTGCGGCGACGGCCTGCGCGGCGTTGCCCCGGTTCACCGTCCCGGGCAGGGACAACCGCATCGGAACCACGAATCCGTTGGGACCGTAGAGCTTTTCGTCGTCGTACCACCATTGCGGGGTGGGCCGCCTGAAATCGGTTCCAGTGGAATGCCAATCGGACCCGTCGCGGACGATGATCTCGCCACTGCGTGGGCAGCTCACCGAGTCGCCCGCCCAACCGCCGCCGGCGGCCACCCACACCACCTTCGGGCAGTCGTACGCAGCAGAGGTCATCAGCACGTCGTCACAATTGGCCACCACCAATGCTCCCGGATGGCGGGCCAGGCCGGAGCGCAGCGTCCGTTCGATGTGGTTGATCTCACCCACCCGGTCCAACTGGTCGCGGGACAGGTTCAACAGCACGATGACGGTCGGGTCCACCGCGTCGGAGACGTGCGGGACGTGCATCTCGTCGACCTCGAGGGCGGCCAGCGTCGCGGTGCGGTCGGCGGCCAGCGCGGCGATCAGTCCGGCGTCCATGTTGGCGCCCTCGCTGTTGGTGGCGACGGTGCCGATGGTGGACAGTGCGGCGGACACCATCCGGGTGGTCGTCGACTTGCCGTTGGTGCCGGTGATAACCGCGGTGCGTCGGCCGGTGCCCAACTGGTGCAGCACCGAGGGATCCAGGTTCATCGCCACCAGGCCGCCGATCATCGCACCTGCGCCGCGGCCGCTGACCCGGGATGCCCAGCGTGCGGCGGATCCGAGCGCGAGCGCGGTGCGTCCGCGCAGCGTCAGCTGGCTCACGGTCGTTCTGGGCTTCCTGGGCGACATCGCAGGTGAGTGTATGCCGACACGGAGCCGATGTCCCCCGGGCTGTCAGAGGGGCATGCCATTCTGGGCTTTGTGAGGCACACCTGGGGTAAGCCGGCTCACGAGGTGGCCGATGGCTGGGTCGTCGTCGATGTCGAGACCTCGGGTTTCCGCCCGGGTCAGGCCCGTGTTCTGAGCATCGCCGCACTGGCGCTCGATGCGGACGGGCAGGTGGAGAACTCGGTGGTGAGTCTGCTCAACCCGGGTGTCGATCCGGGGCCCACCCACGTCCACGGGCTGACTGCCGAGATGCTCGAGGATCAACCCACTTTTGCCGACATCGCCGCCGACGTGGCCGAACTCATGCACGGTCGGACTCTGGTGGCGCACAACGCCGCGTTCGACTACTCCTTCCTGACCGCCGAGGCCGAAATCGCCGGCACCGTCCTGCCGGTGGACAGCGTCATGTGCACAGTTGAACTCACCCGCCGCCTGGACCTTGGCCTGGACAACCTGAGGCTGGAAACCCTTGCGCGGCACTGGGACATTCCCCAAACCAAGGCCCACGACGCATTCGACGATGCACTGGTGTTGTCGCGCGTCCTCACTGCGGTGCTCGGCCGCGCCCGCCAGCGCGGGGTCTGGCTTCCGATCCGGCCGGTGAGTCGCCGTCGGTGGCCCAACGGCACGATCACCCACGAGGAACTGCGGCCGCTGAAGGCACTGGCCACCCGGATGGCCTGCCCGTACCTCAACCCCGGCCGGTATCAGCATGGCGGTCCGCTGGTGCAGGGCATGCGGGTGGCGCTGTCTGCAGAGGTCAAGCGCACCCACGAGGAACTCGTCGAACGGATTCTGCACGCCGGTCTTGCCTACACCGACTCGGTTGATCCGGAGACCTCGCTGGTGATCTGCAACGAGCCGCTTCCGGAGCAGGGCAAGGGATTCCAGGCCCGGGAATTGGGCGTGCCGACGGTCTCCGATGAGCAGTTCATGCGCAGCGTGGCCGCGGTCGCCGGTGGCACCGGGATCGACGAGTTCGTACAGTCGGTCAATGAGGGCCAGCAGTTCGCTTTGTTCTGATTCGCGGGTGCGCCGGAGGCGTCATGAGAACTGAACGGTTCGACTTTCCCAATCCGCGTGGTCAGACGCTGACCGCCTCGCTCCAACAACCCGCCGGCGAATCTGGCAGCTACGCACTGTTCGCCCACTGCTTCACCTGCAGCAAGGAGAGCCGGGCGGCACGGTGGATCTCCGACGCCTTGGCTGCCCGCGGAATTGGCGTTCTCCGTTTCGATTTCACCGGTCTGGGATCCAGCGAAGGGGAGTTCGCCAATACCGACTTCTCCTCCAACATCGACGATCTGGTCGCCGCGGCCGATCATCTGCGGATCAGTCGCCGGGCCCCGGCTCTGCTCGTCGGCCACAGCCTCGGCGGGGCGGCGGTGCTGGCGGCGGCCGCCCGGATTCCCGAGGCACGGGCGGTCGTCACCATCGGCGCCCCGTCTGACCCGAGCCATGTCACCAACCTGTTCGGCGACCAGATTGCCGCGATCCGGGAACACGGCGAGGGCGAGGTCACTGTTGGTGGCCGAAACTTCCGGAGCCGCAGGGACTTCCTCGACGACGTCGCAGAACAACGTCTGCTGGACCTGTTGGCCGGCATGCGCAAGGCGCTGCTGATCATGCACGCGCCGACCGACCAGGTGGTCTCGATCGACAATGCGAGCAGTATCTTCGCCGCCGCCCGCCACCCGAAGAGTTTCGTCTCACTGGACAGCGC
>JAHBAP020000255.1 GCA_018500005.2 Mycobacterium sp.
GCCTCCCCCGCCTCCCGGCTACGCACCCCCGCCTCCGTACGGGCCGCCGTATCAAGGGGGCTATGCCAATCAGGGCTATCCCGGCCCCCCGACCTATCCCGGCTACCCGATGCCGCCGCAGGCCGGCACGAACTCGTTGGCAGTTACCTCACTCGTCTTGTCAGTGTTCGGACTCTTGCCGTTCTGCGGATTTCTGTTCTCGATAGCGGGCATCGTCACCGGGGCCATTGCGATGGGCCAGGTGAAGCGCACCGGACAGGACGGCTATGGGCTCGCCGTCGCGGGCCTAGCCATCGGCGTGATCACGCTGCTACTCGCGATCATCATGTTCGGCTTGATTTGAGTTACGGCTAACCCACCGGCGGGACGAACGGGGAAGACTTCCGGGTCATCCCCGCCGCGCGGCCCTTGGCGGCCACGACAAGGGCCATCTTGCGACTGGCCTCGTCAATCATCTCCTCGCCCAGCATCACCGCGCCGCGCGCGCCACCGTGGGACGACGTGTGCCACTCGTAGGCGTCCAAAATCAACTCGGCATGGTCGAATTCGTCCTGCCGGGGGCTGAAGATCTCATTGCCCGCCGCGATCTGGTCGGGATGCAGCACCCACTTCCCGTCATAGCCGAGGGCAGCCGATCTCCCGGCCACCCTCCGGAAGGCCTCCACATCGCGCACCTTCAAATACGGGCCGTCGATGGCGGCCAGGCCGTGCGCGCGCGCCGCAACCAGGATCGTCATCAGGACATGGTGGTAGGCGTCGCCGACGTCGTAACCCTCAGGCTGTTCGCCGACCACCAGCGTGCGCATGTTGAGGCTGGCCATCAGGTCGGCCGGCCCGAGGACCAGCGCCTGAACCCGCGGTGCGGCGGCGATCGCGTCGATATTCGTCAGGCCCCGGGCGTCCTCGATCTGTGCGTCGATCCCGATCCGGCCGACCGGCAGGCCGTGGCTGCGCTCGAGTTGGGTCAGCAGCAGATCAAGCGCGTGCACGTGAGTGGCGTCGGAGACCTTGGGCAACACGATCACGTCGAGGTGGGCCCCGGCCGCCGACACCACCTCGATGACGTCGCGGTGGGTCCACGGGGTGGTCCAGTCATTGACCCGCACCCCGCGCAACTGCCCCGACCACCCCGGGCCGGCCAGCGCCGCACCGACCGCGGTGCGGGCCGCGGTCTTGGCTCCAGGGGCGACCGCGTCCTCCAGATCGAGGAAGACCTCGTCGGCGGCCAGCCCCTTGGCCTTCTCGATCATCCTCGGATTGCTACCCGGAACCGACAGGCAGGTTCTGCGGGGTCGATAGGCGGGTCGATCGGGATGGCTCACCCGCGGACTCCTACCCTTTGTAGTCATGGCGTCGGTGAACAGGGTATATGCGGCGCGGCTGGCGGGAATGGTGGTGCTGGGACCCGACGGTGAATCCCTCGGCCGGGTGCGCGACATCGTGGTCAGCATCAGCATCGTGCGCCAGCAACCCAGGGTCCTGGGCCTGGTCGTAGAACTGCCCACCCGCCGAAGGATTTTCGTACCGATTCTGCGGGTGACGGCCATCGAGCCGGACGCCGTCACCCTCACCACCGGAAACGTGTCCCTGCGCCGATTCACCCAGCGGCCCGGCGAGGTGCTGGTGCTCGGTCAGGTGCTCGACACCCGGGTCCGGGTCACCGACCCCGAACAGGAGCAGCTCGCCGGTGTCGACGTCGTCGTCGTCGACCTCGGCATCGAACAGCCCCGCACCCGCGACTGGGTCGTCCCCCGGGTGGCGGTGCGCGGTCACCGCCGGCTGGGCCGGCGCGGCGCAGTCGTGGTGGTGGATTGGCAGAACGTCCAGGGCCTCACCCCATCCGGTCTGGCGATGCCGGATCAGGGTGTGGCACAACTGCTTCACCAGTTCGAGGGACAGCGCCCCATCGAGGTCGCCGACGCACTGCGCGACCTTCCCGCCAAGCGGCGCACCGAGTTGATCAACGCCCTGGATGACGAACGCCTTGCCGACATCCTGCAGGAGCTCTCCGAGGACGATCAGACCGAACTGCTGCACCAACTCGACACCGAGCGGGCGGCCGACGTCCTAGAGGCGATGGACCCCGACGACGCCGCCGATCTGCTCGGCGTGCTGAACCCGACCGAGGCCGAGGCGCTGCTGCGACGGATGGACCCCGAGGACTCCGAACCGGTGCGCCGACTTCTGAGCCACTCCCCCGACACCGCGGGCGGTCTGATGACATCCGACCCGGTCGTCCTGGCCCCCGACACCACCGTGGCCGAGGCGCTGGCCCGGGTTCGCGACCCAGACCTCACCCCGGCGCTCGCGTCGGTGGTGTTTGTGGTGCGCCCGCCCACCGCCACCCCGACGGGGCGCTACCTGGGTTGTGTGCACCTTCAGGCACTGCTGCGCGAACCACCGGCCAACCTGGTCAGCGGAATCATCGACGCCGACCTCCGCCACCTCGATCCGGACACCACGCTGGGCGCGGTGACCCGCTATTTCGCGGCCTACAACCTGGTCTGCGGGCCGGTGCTGGACGCTGAGGGGCATCTGCTCGGCGCGGTGACCGTCGACGACGTCCTCGACCATCTGCTGCCGCACGACTGGCGGGAGAGCTTCGAAGACGCCGGTGTGGGGATGGGGACCCCGCGATGAGCGACCCCCGCCAGCGCCTCGACACCCCGCTCACCTCACGGCGACTGGCGTTCAACGTCGACCCGGAGACGATCGGTCGGGCCAGCGAATCGGTCGCCCGATTCCTGGGCACCGGCCGCTACCTGGTGTGGCAGACCGCCATCGTGATCGTCTGGATCGCGCTGAACCTGTTCGCCGTGAAGTTGCGATGGGATCCGTACCCCTTCATTCTGCTCAACCTCGCGTTCTCGACCCAGGCCGCCTACGCGGCCCCGCTGATCCTGCTCGCCCAGAACCGGCAGGAGAATCGGGACAAGGTGGCCTTGGAGGAGGACCGGCGCCGCGCCGAGCAGACCAAGGCCGACACCGAGTTCCTGGCCAGGGAGTTGGCGGCGCTGCGGTTGGCCGTCGGCGAGGTGGCCACCCGCGACTATCTGCGCCGAGAGATCGAGGAGCTCCGCGAAGTGCTCGGCAAGAAGAAACCGCCCAAATCGGCTTCGGGGAAGAAGAACAGCCCCCGGCAGCGCGCCCTAGATTCCAGTGCGGAGCCCAACCAGGAGTCCGGTCTGCAACCCGGTGACGAAATCGGGGAGTGACTATTGAGGCCAATGCGTTTCGCGGGCGTTACTTCCTTATGTATGGTGGCGGAGTTCACAGCATCGAACTGGTGAGGACGGGCGAGTGGGAATAAAGCACCGGGTCGGCCGGGGTTTACGCGCGCCTGCTTTCGGAATTGCCGTGCTGACGCCGGTGGTCTTGGCCGGCGCGGTCGCAGCGACTCCCGGACATCCGACCGCGGTCAAGGCCGAGGAAGTCAATCCGTTGGCCGCCGCCGAAGAGCGCTCCGAGGGTGTCTCGGGGGTCGCGATGTCCAAGCCGCCGGCCGTCTTCCGGTTCGCCGCCAACGCTCTCTCACCGCCACCGCCGGCGGCGGTCCTCGGTTCGGCGGGCACTCCCGTGGGCGGCCTGAAGATCCCCGCGATGGCCCTGTCGGCCTACCGCAAGGCCGAGCAGACGATGTCGGCGGCCGCCCCCGGTTGCGGCGTGAGCTGGAACCTGCTGGCTGGAATCGGGCGCATCGAGTCCTCGCACGCCAACGGCGGCGCAACCGACGAGAGCGGCACGGCTGTTCGCCCGATCTACGGCCCGGTCCTGGACGGCAGCCTGCCCGGCAACGAGATCATCGTGCAGGGCAACACCGGCGGCAGGCCGGTCTACGCCCGCGCCATGGGCCCGATGCAATTCCTGCCGGGAACCTGGTCGCGGTTCGCTTCTGACGGCGACGGTGACGGCAAGTCCGACCCGCAGAACCTGTACGACGCCAGCCTGGCCACGGCCCGCTATCTGTGCAGCGGCGGACTGAACCTGCGCAATCAGGCCCAGGTGCTGACGGCGATCCTGCGCTACAACAACTCGATGGCTTATGCCCAGAACGTCCTCGGCTGGGCGGCCGCCTACGCCACCGGCGTCGCCCCGGTCAACCTGCCCTCCATCAGCGGCCCGGTACCCGCACTGGGCGAAGGCGGCGGCCACCTGGAGAGCCCCGGCGGACTCGGGCCCGGTATGACCGGACTGCCCTCGGGCGACCCGTTGGCGGCCCTTGCGCTCAGCAACACCCAACAGGCCGGCCAGATGCTGCCCGGACCGGGTCCCGGCCCGGGCAACAGCGTGCTGCCCGAGCATGGTTGCGAGGTGATCTGCATGGCCTCGCAGTTGGCGCCGTCGCAGGCACCCAACCCGAACCTGCCGCCGTGGATGGCTCCGCCGCCGTGGATGGCCCAGACGCAGGCGCCCTGGCTGGCCCCGCTGCCCGGCGCTCCCC
>JAHBAP020000322.1 GCA_018500005.2 Mycobacterium sp.
ACGGAATCGCCAGCTGCACAGAGGATCCCGATGACTGTTGAGCATCCCAGCGCTATCGCGCCCGACGCCACCCGGCGGCTCGTCCTGACGCGCCGGATCCGGATGCTGGTGGCCGCGACCATCAGCTACAACGTGATTGAGGCGGCGGTCGCGCTCACCGCCGGGGCCCATGCGTCTTCGACCGCGCTGATCGGGTTCGGCCTGGACTCGGTGGTCGAGGTGTCCTCGGCGGCGGCGGTGGCCTGGCAGTTCTCCAAGCCCGACCACGAGGCCCGGGAGAAAGCAGCACTGCGGGTCATCGCGCTGTCGTTCTTCGCCCTGGCCGCCTACGTGAGCGTGGAATCGGTGCGGGCCCTGTCCGGTTACGCCGAGCCGCGGCCCTCGATCGTGGGAATCGTACTGGCCGCGGTCAGCCTGGTGGTGATGCCACTGCTGTCCTGGGCCCAACGCCGCACCGGACGCGAACTCGGATCACGCTCAGCGGTAGCCGATTCCAAACAAACCCTGCTGTGCACCTACCTGTCGGCAGTCCTGCTCGTCGGACTTGGCCTCAACAGCCTCTTCGGCTGGTCCTGGGCCGACCCGATCGCCGGCCTCATCATCGCCGTGATCGCGGCGAAGGAAGGCATCAACGCTTGGAGGGGCGACACCTGCTGCCCAAGCCCGACGCGACCCATGACCGTTGGCGCCCAGGACCACTGCGACTGCTGTGACGGCTAAGCGTTTGGCTCCGGAGCCTAAGTGGCGCTGAAGTGGGCCTGGGCGCTGCAAGCGGTGTGTGGCTTGTCCGGGGCGAGAACGACTCTCCCGTCAGTCGTGTCCGATGCCGTATGTTGCCTCGGCGT
Organism: Mycobacterium sp.; assembly: GCA_018500005.2. Taxonomy (GTDB): domain Bacteria; phylum Actinomycetota; class Actinomycetes; order Mycobacteriales; family Mycobacteriaceae; genus Mycobacterium. The sequence goes on from JAHBAP020000322.1 coordinate 846, forward strand.
TGGCGCGGTGACGACGAGCCGAGGGTTTGACGACGGTAGAGGGCACAGGTGGCCGAGGAGACCGAAGAGGGATCCGCCCCGGCGGTGGTGAGTTTGGCGACGATCGCCGCGCAGGGGGGCCGGCTTGGATGTCTGGGCTTCGGTGGTCCGCCAACGCATATCGCGATGTTGCGCCAGTTGTGCGTGTCGCGGCGGGGCTGGCTGGGCGCCGAGGACTTCGAGGACGCGATTGCCGTGACGAACCTGCTACCCGGCCCGGCGTCGACCCAGTTGGCGATCTATACCGCCTGGCGACTTCGTGGGGTGCGGGGCGCATTGGTGGGCGGCGTGGCATTCATCGTGCCGGGGTTGATGGTGATCGTGGCGTTGGCGGCGTTCTTCCTCTCCGGTGGTACGCCGGGCTGGGCGCGCGGCGCGGCTGCCGGAGCCGGTGCATCGGTGGCGGCGGTCGCGGTGCAGGCGGCGCTGGGCCTGATCCCAGCGAGTTGGCGTCGAGTCGGTCCAGTCCATGTGGCGCGGGCGCGGTGGGTGGGGTACTTCGTCGTCGGCGCGACCGCTGCAGCACTGACCGGACCGTGGCTGGTGGTGGTGTTGATCGCCGCCGGCGCCATTGAGATCGCCGCCCGCACAAGGTTGTTCCGAACCCCGGCGCACGCGTGGCCGGTGCTTCTGCTCGCAGCGGGCCCGGTCATGGGCGGGCTGCCCGCGTTGGCCTGGACGGCGTTCAAGGTCGGCGCATTGTCCTATGGCGGCGGGTTCGTCATCGTCCCGTTGATGCAGACCGACGCGGTCAACCGCCATCACTGGATGACCGACGGCCAATTCCTCAACGCGGTCGCGTTGGGGCAGATCACCCCCGGGCCGTTGTTGCAAACGGTGGCGGTGGTCGGTTACGCAGCGGCCGGGATCGGTGGCGCCCTCCTGGCGGCCCTGCTCGCGTTCACCCCGTCGTTCGTCATGATCATCGGCGGTGGCCCGCATTTCGACGCACTGCACGCCAACGGGCGGGTGCAGGCGTTTCTGGGTGGTGCCGGTCCTGCGGTCATCGGGGCGATCACCGGGTCGGCGATTCCGCTGGCGTTGACTCTGCAGTCGCGATGGCAGTACGGCGTGCTGGCGGCGGCCGCGGTGGCCCTGCTGGTCGCGCGCCGCGGTGTCGTCACCACGTTGGCCGGCGCTGCCGCGTTAGGTGTCGGCGCCTACCTGCTGGGGCTACCGGTCGGTTAGTGATGACTTCCCAGCGCACCGGTGGACTCAGTTGAACATATGACCCGCAGAGAGCATCGCCTGACACGGACGAACATGACCTGATGGGGTGGTTTCTGTCCCCTGAGGCTCGCCCTGCCTGGTGGGTGGTGTTGGGGAGGAAAGTGGCACCGCCAAGATGGCGACGCCGTCCACGGCGTTGAGACCCAATCGAAAGGGGCGGCTCCAGCCACTTCTCCTCGTAGCCGCGTCACCGTCGAAAGGGCCGAGTCAGGCCCCTCGGGGGGCGTACATGATGACGCCGACGCCGGCCAAACAGATGAGGGCTCCGGTGATGTCCCACCGATCGGGACGGTAACCGTCCAACGCCATTCCCCAGAGCAGGGAGCCCGCGACGAAGATGCCGCCGTAGGCGGCCAGGATGCGACCGAACTGCGCGTCGGGTTGCAGGGTTGCCACGAAGCCGTAGACCCCGAGTGCGACGACCCCGGCGCCCATCCAGATCCAGCCGCGATGTTCACGTACCCCCTGCCAGATCAGCCATGCCCCACCGATTTCGGCGATCGCCGCCAAGACGAACAGCAGGATGGAACGCGCCACGGTCATGACGAAGACCTTAAAGTCCAGCCCAACAGTTCGGGCCGGGGAGATCCCCGCGTCTTGCCTCACCTGCACGCCGCTCCTAGTATTTGCGTATGAATGCAGATAGTGGAGGGTGTGGTCGCCGGCTGCCCGCCGATCAGGTGGACTTGGTGGTCGAGGTGTTCCGGATGCTGGCCGATGCCACCCGCGTTCAGGTGTTGTGGGCGCTGGTGGACCGGGAGATGTCTGTCAGTGACCTGGCCTCCCACATCGACAAGCCCGCGCCATCGGTCTCGCAGCATCTGGCGAAGCTGCGGATGGCGCGACTTGTCCGCACTCGCCGGGAGGGCACCACGATCTTCTACAGCCTGGAAAACGACCACGTCGGGCAACTGGTCACCGATGCGGTGTTCAACGCCGAGCACGCCGGACCGGGCGTTCCGGGCCATCACCGTGATGCCGCCGATCTGGCCACCCTGCACCCCGCTACCCCTGCTCAACTGAATTCGGCCCGATCGAAGGAACACCGCCCATGACCCACGACGTCGAACCCACCGGCGACGGACACGGACACTCCACCGGACACGATCAAGGGCACGGCCACGGCGCGGGACATCACCACGGTCCAGACCACGACCACGACCACCCGACGGGTATTCGCGGCGCGATAAAGGAGATCTTCGCTCCGCACAGCCACGACGCCTCCGACAGCATCGACGGCGCCCTGGAATCCAGTGCCGCCGGCATTCGAGCGGTCAAGATCAGCCTGCTGGCTCTGGGCGCGACGTCGATCGCGCAGCTGGTGATCGTGGTCATCTCCGGGTCGGTCGCACTGTTGGCCGACACCATCCACAACTTCTCCGACGCGCTGACCGCAATCCCGCTGTGGATCGCGTTCGCGTTGGGCACCAAGGCTGCGACGCGGCGATACACCTACGGATTCGGGCGTGCCGAAGACCTGGCCGGGCTGTTCGTGATCGCGATGATCACCCTGTCGGCGATCATCGCGGGGGTCGAATCCGTGCGCCGGCTGATCCACCCGGTCCCCATCGAGCACGTCGGCTGGGTCGCCGCGGCTGGCCTGATCGGGTTCCTCGGCAACGAACTCGTCGCGGTCTACCGCATCCGCGTCGGACGCCAAATCGGCTCGGCCGCACTGATCGCCGACGGCCTGCACGCCCGCACCGACGGATTCACATCACTGGCCGTGCTCTTCGGTGCGGCCGGGGTGGCACTTGGGTTTCCGCTGGCCGACCCGATCGTGGGTCTGCTCATCACTGTGGCCATCCTGGCTGTGTTGCGCACTGCGGCGCGTGACGTGTTCCGCCGGCTGATGGACGGAGTGGACCCCGCACTGGTCGACACCGCCGAAGCGGCACTGGCCGCGGAACCGGGGGTCACCGCGGTGCGCAGTGTGAAGATGCGCTGGCTCGGGCATCGGCTGCACGCCGACGCCGAACTGGACATCGACCCCACTCTCAGCCTGGCCGAAGCCCACCGCATCGCCCACGAGGCCGAACACACCCTCACCCACGCCGTCCCGAAACTATCCAGCGCCTTGGTCCACGCCTACCCCGCGACCACCGCCACGAGCCGTGACGCCGCCGCCCAGTAGTTCATTGAGTATTCATGCGCAGCTGGGCATGAAGTGCGGATGGTGTTGCCGCTCAGCAACGTTCGGAATATTTGAGGAGTGATCGTGACCACGGACCCGCAACACCCAGGCGCCGGGTCGTCACCAAAGACCGCGCACGGCGCCGTCGCGACGAGCGATCCCGGCCGCGACAAAGGCCATGCCCACGCCCACGGCGAGGGCGATGGGCACGGTCATGGCGTGGCGGCGGATGCCGACCGTCGATGGTTGGCGATCGCGCAGTGGTTCATCGTCGGGTTCATGGCCATGAGTTGGGCTGCGGTGAGTGCGCGGGGGACGTCCTCCCCTGCGCACCCGGGCGGCGACGCCGCCGGCCATGGTGCGTTCGTGCAGCAGAGCCCGTTCGAATTCGGCCAGCGCCGACCACGTTCAGCACCAATCGTCCTGTCGCGCTGGTGGTGTCGATGCGCTCAGCAAAAGATCGCAGCCCTACGCCACGCCCGGCCAGGTCCGCGATGAGGTTCAACAAGTCCGGCAGGGCTCCCACACGAAGGCGTAATGGCTAAATCGCTGACCTCGCCGTATGAGGCTGGCAGGACGGGGAGCGGCG
>JAHBAP020000032.1 GCA_018500005.2 Mycobacterium sp.
AGATGTGTATAAGAGACAGCCCCCGTGATCATCGGCCCCCCGCCCGGCAAGCTGGGCGTCCGGGAGGTACTTTTCGGCGGCCGGGTGTCCTACGTGGCGCTGGCGGTGCTCGGGATCACCGCTTTGATGATCGGCATGGTCGGCGGCTGGGTCGGGCGCAAGACCGCCGAGGTGGTCGAGGCTTTCACCACCTCCAAGGTCACTTTGCAGACCTCCGACGCGGGCGATCTGCCGCCAGGGCGTTTCAGCCAGGTGGCGGCGTCGGTTGCCGATTCGGTGGTCACCATCGAGGCCAAGAGCGACGAAGAGGGTTCGCAGGGCTCCGGAGTGGTGGTCGACGGCCGCGGCTATGTCGTCACCAACAACCACGTCATCTCCGAGGCGGCCGCCACGCCGGGCAAGTTCAAACTCACCGTGGTGTTCAACGACGGCAAGGAGGTGCCGGCCAACCTCGTCGGCCGGGATCCCAAGACCGACCTCGCCGTCCTGAAGGTCGACAATGTCGACAATCTCACCGTGGGACGCCTCGGTGACTCCGACAAGCTGCGGGTCGGTGAGGAAGTGGTCGCCGTCGGCGCGCCCCTGGGCCTTCGAAGCACGGTCACCCACGGCATCATCAGCGCCCTGAACCGGCCGGTTCCGTTGTCGGGCGAGGGTTCGGACACCGACACCGTCATCGACGGTGTGCAGACCGACGCCTCGATCAACCACGGCAACTCCGGCGGTCCGCTGATCAACATGGACTCCGAAGTCATCGGCATCAACACCGCCGGAAAGTCGCTGTCCGACAGCGCAAGTGGACTCGGATTCGCAATCCCCGTCAACGAGGTCAAGGCGACCGTAGAGTCGCTTATCAAAGAAGGCAAGATCGCCCACCCGACGTTGGGGGTCACCGCTTCATCGGTCAGCAATGACCTTGCGCAGGGCGCGCAGGTCCGCAACGTCACCGCCGGCGGTCCGGCCGACAAGGGCGGTATCAAGGAGAACGACGTCGTGGTCAAGGTCGGGGATCGCACCGTGGCTGACGCAGACGAGTTCGTCGTCGCGGTCCGCCAGTTGGCGATCGGCAAGGACGCGCCGATCGAGGTGATCCGGGACGGCCGCAAGGTAACCCTCACGGTGAATCCGGCTCCGGACAAGCCCTCGAGCTAGCCGACATGTTCGCCAACGTCGGGTGGGGCGAGATGCTCCTCTTGGTCATCGTGGGCTTGGTTGTCCTCGGGCCGGAACGGCTGCCCGGCGCCATCCAGTGGAGCGCCACGACCATCCGGCGGGCCCGCGAATACCTCAGTGGCGCAACGCGGGAACTCCGCGAGGAATTCGGAACTGAGTTCGACGAGTTCCGCCAGCCGATCAACGAGTTGCAGAAACTGCGCGGTATGACACCGAGGTCGGCGATCACCAAACACCTGCTCGACGGTGACGACTCCTGGCTGACCGGGGAGTTCGACGGTGGTCAGCAGCGCAACCCGGTGAAGCCGCAGAGTGCGCCGCTTCCGCCGAACGGGCCCGCGCCGTTCGACGCCGACGCGACCTAACCTCGCCGAGATTGCATGCAGGCTGTCCGCGGCGGTGATTTCACGACCCCAGTGCAATCTCGGCGCGTACGGGTGCGGTCGCTAGCGGCCGGCCGGGTCCAGACCCAGGGACATCCCGGCCAGCCCGCGTTTGCGGGCCGCCAGTTTGTCGGCGACGCTGCGCAGTTCCCGGGCGGCCGCCGAATCGGGTGCCGAAAGGACCAGCGGCACACCGGAATCCCCGGCCGCAACCAGTGCGGGATCCAGCGGAATCTGCCCGAGCAGGGGAACATCTGCACCGACCGCGCGGGTCAGGCTCTCGGCGACCTGGCGGCCGCCGCCCTCGCCGAAGACCTGCAGGGTCGAACCGTCCGGCATTGCCAGCCCCGACATGTTCTCCACGACACCCACGATGCGCTGGCGGGTCTGCAGGGCGATCGCCCCGGCGCGTTCGGCCACTTCGGCGGCCGCGCTCTGCGGGGTGGTCACCACCAGGATCTCCGCGCCGGGCAGCAACTGGGCCACTGAGATGGCGACGTCACCCGTGCCGGGCGGCAGGTCGAGTAGCAGCACGTCCAGATCGCCCCAGTACACGTCGGCCAGGAACTGTTGCAGCGCCCGGTGCAGCATCGGGCCGCGCCACACCACCGGGACGTTGCCCTGGGTGAACTGGGCGATCGAAATGACCTTCACGTCGTGCGCCACCGGTGGCAGGATCATCGACTCGACTTGGGTCGGGCGGTCGTTGGTACCCATCATCCGCGGCACCGAGTGGCCGTAGATGTCGGCGTCGAGCAGTCCGACCGATAGTCCGCGCGCGGCCAGTGCGGCCGCGAGATTGACTGTGACACTGGACTTTCCGACACCGCCCTTGCCGGATGCCACCGCATACACCCGGGTCAGCGAGCCCGGCTGGGAGAACGGGATGACCGGTTCGGCGGCATCCCCGCGCAGTTGCTTACGCAACTCGGTGCGCTGCTCGTCGCTCATCACGTCGAGTTCCACGGTGATCGCTCCGGTGCCGGGTACGTCGGCCACCGCGGCGGTCACCCGTTCGGTGATCTCCGACTTCTTCGGGCAGGCGCCGGTGGTCAGGTAGATGCCGACGTGGGCTGCCCCGTCGGCGTCGACCGTGACGCTCTTCACCATGTTGAGTTCGGTGATCGGCCGTCGCAGTTCGGGGTCGATGACCTTGGCCAGCGCCGTGCGAACGGCTTGCTCGAGTTCGGTGCTCATCGCAGCCGAGTCTAGGTGTCGGCCCCTAGACGCGGTGCCGTGGGTTGACGTCAGCCCCGGCTAGGCAGGTCCGGGAGGCGCGCCGAGCGCCGGCGCGGGAGCCGGTCCGGGTGCGGGCGCAGGCGGCGCCATCCACGGCAGCGGCGCGGGGGCCGGTGCGGCCGGAGCCTCGGCCGCGGGTGCCGGCGGCATACCGGGCATCGGGGCCACCGGAGCCAGGGGAGCCGGTGCCATACCCGGCAGCGGAG
>JAHBAP020000567.1 GCA_018500005.2 Mycobacterium sp.
CTCGCCGGCGCTGATGTTGCCGCCGTCATCGCTGACCCACGTCTCGTAGCCCTCCGGCAGGGACCGGACGAACTGGTCGACATGTGCCGCGCGCGCGGCGGCGACGATCTCGTCCCGGCTCGCCCCGGGCCTGCCGTAGGCGATGTTCTCGGCGATGGTGCCGCCGAACAGCCAGGCGTCCTGCAGCACCATGCCGATGCGCGAGCGCAACGAATCGCGGCCGACCGTCCGAATGTCCACCCCATCGACCAAGATCGCGCCCGAATCCACGTCGTAGAAGCGCATCAGCAGATTGACCAGGGTCGTCTTGCCGGCCCCGGTGGGCCCGACGATCGCGACCGTGCTGCCCGGTTCGGTAGCCAGCGAGACGTCGCGGATCACCGGTGCCCCGGTTCGGTAGGAGAAGGTGACGTCGCGGAATTCGACACGACCGGGCCCCGGGGGCAATTCGGCCGCTGCAGAGGGCGATTCCTCCGGCTCGTCGAGGAAGTCGAAGACCCGTTCGGCGCTGGCCACGCCCGATTGCAACGTGTTGTACATGCCCGCCAGTTGGGTCAGCGGCTGATTGAATTGCCGCACGTACTGGATGAACGCCTGAACACCGCCCAAGGTCATCTGCCCGGTTGCCACCTGGTAGCCGCCGATCACCGCCACGGCCACGTAGCCGATATTGCCGATGATCATGGTCGCCGGTGAGACCAGTCCGGAGAAGAACTGGGCGCCGAAACCGGCGTGGTAGACATCGCCGTTGAGTTGCTCGAACTTCGTTTCGGCCGATTCGCGGTGACCGAAGGTCTTGACCACGGTGAACCCGCTGTAGGTCTCCTCGATGTGGGCGTTGAGACGGCCGGTGTTGGCCCACTGCGCCACGAACAGCGTTCGTGACCGCCGGGTGATGGCCCGGATCAGCAGTAGTGAGACCGGAACCAGAAGCACGGTGATCAAAGCCAGCAGCGGCGACAGCACGACCATCATCACCAGAACCGCCACCACGGTCAGTACCGCGGTGAGCAACTGGCTGATGGTCAGGGACACCGACGTGGCGATGTTGTCGACGTCGTTGGTCACCCGGCTGAGCAGCTCGCCGCGTTGCCGGGAGTCGAAGTAGGAAAGCGGAAGCCGCTGGATCTTCGCCTGGACCTCGGCACGCAGCGCGGTGACGGTGCGCTGGACGATCACGTTCAGAAGCCGGGCCTGTCCCCAGATGAGAAGCGCAGCAAGCAGATACAGTGCCAGCGCGAGCAGCAGTGTGCGACCGACTGCGCCGAAGTCCACGCCCTGTCCCGGTACGACATCCATCCCGGACAGCAGGTCGGCGAATTTCTGGTCGCCGCGGGCACGGGCCTCGGCGATCGCCTGCTCCTTGGAGATCCCGGCGGGCAGTCGCCGGCCGATGGCCCCGTTGAACAACAGGTCGGTCGCGTGACCCAGTACCCGCGGCCCGATCACCGACAGCGCGATACCGGCGACCGACATGCCCAGCAGTGCCGCGGTCAGCCCGCGCTGGGGGGCCAGTCGCCGCAGCAGTCGAAGCGCGGAGCCTCTGAAGTCACGCGAACGGGCCAGCGAGGGGTCGGCCAGCATGGCCCGCACCCCCGGGCGCATCGGCGGGGCGGTCATCGCAGGCCGCCCGCGACAACCGTCTGGGAGTCGGCGAACTGCGCGTAGACCGGGCAGTCACCGAGCAGATCCCGGTGTGTTCCCACGCCGACGACCCGGCCGCCGTCGAGAACGATGATCTGATCGGCTTGGGCCACCGTCGAAATGCGTTGGGCCACGATTATCACCGTCGAGTCGGCCGCGACGGCCGCCAGCGATGCCCGCACCCGCGCATCGGTGTGGACGTCGAGAGCGGAAAACGCGTCGTCGAACAGATAGACGCGGGGCCGGCGGATCAGAGCCCGGGCGATCGCGAGCCGTTGCCGCTGCCCCCCGGAGACGTTCATGCCGCCCTGGGCAATCGGCATCGCCAGTCCGTCGGGATGGGCACGGATGAACTCCTCGGCGGCCGCCATCCGCAGCGCCGCCCACATCTGGGCGTCGTCGGCATCGGACTTGCCGAAGCGCAGGTTGTCGGCGACGGTCCCGGAGAACAGATATCCCCGCTGGGGAACAAGGCCCAACTCCGACCACATGGTCTCGGCGTCGTAGTCGCGAACATCGATGCCGTCCAGCCGAACCGATCCGCCGGTCACGTCGTAGAGCCGGCAGATCAACGCCACCAGTGTCGACTTTCCCGAACCGGTCCCACCGACGATCGCCGTCGTCGTTCCCGGCGCTGCGGTGAACGAAACACCCTCCAGGACAGCCCGTTCCGCACCGGGATAACGGAAGGTGACGTCGTCCAGCGTCAGGATGCCACGGATTCCGCCCGTGGGGTTTCTCGGTTCGGCCGGGTCGCTCACGCTGGGTTCGGTACCGAGTACTTCGCTGATGCGCTCGGCGCAGACCGAGGCTCGGGGCAGCATCACCAGGACGAGGGTGGCCATCAGCACCGCCATCAGGATCTGCATGAAGTAGGACAGGAACGCGATCAGCGATCCGACCTGCATGCGTCCCGCATCGATACCCAGGCCGCCGAACCAGATCAGCGCCACCGAGGAGATGTTGATCGTCAACGTCGTCACCGGCAGCATGAGCGCCTGCCATCGCCCTGCCGTCAGCGCGGCCCGCGACACCGCGCGGTTGGCGGCGTCGAAACGCTGCTCCTCGAACGGCTCCCGGGCGAACGCCCGGACCACCCTGATGCCGGAGAGTTGTTCGCGCAGAACTTTGTTGATGCCGTCGATCAGTCGTTGCATGCTGCGGAAGACCGGCAGCATCCTGGCAACGATCAGATAGTTGCCGATCGCCAGAACCGGCACGCTGACCAACAGCAGCCAGGACAGGCCGGCGTCCTGGTGCGCGGCCATCGCGATTCCGCCCACACACATGATCGGCGCGGTCACCAGAACGGTGGCGGTCATCTGGACAAGGGTTTGGATCTGCTGGACGTCGTTGGTGGTCCGGGTCAGCAGCGACGGCGCGGAGAACCGGGCGGTCTCGGTCGCGGAGAAGCCGAGCACCCGGCCGAAGATCGCCGCCCGAAGATCGCGGCCGAAGCCCATGCCGGTGCGTGATCCGAAGTAGACCGACCCGACCGCGCAGGCCCCCTGCAGGGCGGTCACCGCCAGCATCACTACGCCCAGGCGGGCGATCACCGCGGTGTTCCCCTTGGCCACTCCGTCGTCGATGATCGCCGCGTTGACGGTCGGCAGATACAGCGAAGCCAACGTGCTCAGTGTTTGCAGCACCAGCACCGCGGCCACCAGTCGCCGGTACGGCCGGACGTAGCGGCGTACCAGCCCGAGGAGCATTTCGTAACTTTCCCACACCGCGATGGTCCGGCAAACAGCCTGTTCAGCAGCCGTGTCGGCGGCCCAGCGTGCCGCTGGCGCTACAGTGCATGCTGTGACAGTCCGCAGGTCCGCATGACGGCGGCGCGCAAATTCGCGGCCGGGCTGGCCGCAGTGGCGGCCCTCGGCACGATTTCTGGGTGCTCCGAAGCCTCAGGTCCCGACCAGCCCCAGTCGCAGCAGCAGTCCGGCAGCCCGCTGTCCAAGGACGGCAAGCACGGCCCGATGTTCCCCGAGTGTGGCGGCGTGAGCGACCAGACGATGGCCGAGCAGACCAGGGTAACCGGTCTGCTCAAGGCCGCGGTGAACTCCGTCGGTTGCCAATGGCTGGCCGGCGGCGGAATCCTCGGGCCGCACTTCTCGTTCAGCTGGTTCCGGGGCAGCCCGATCGGCCGCGAGCGCAAGACAGAGGAGCTGTCCCGCACCAGCGTCGAGGACATCAATATCGAGGGTCACAGCGGATTCATCGCGGTGGGCACCGATCCGATGCTGGGAGAGAATCTGTGCGAGATCGGCATCCAGTTCAACGACGACTTCATCGAGTGGTCGGTCAGCTTCGCCCAGAAGCCGTTCCCGCCCGCCTGCGACGTCGCCAAGGAACTGGCCCGGCAGTCGATCGTGAACTCCAAATGAGCCGCCCGATGCGCCGCCGGCTGACTGCCGGACTGCTGGCCCTCGTCATTGCCCCGGCCGCATTGACCGGGTGCGGCAGGACGATCGAGGGAACGGCGATGAAGGCCGGGACCGGCGTCGCGCGGGGTGACAACTCCGCCGACAAGTACCCCAACCTGCTGAAAGAGTGCGATGTGCTCACTGCCGACGTGCTCGCCAAGACGGTCGGGGCCGACCCATTGGATATCCAGAGCACCTTCGTCGGGGCGGTGTGCCGTTGGCAGGCCGCCAACCCGGCGGGGCTGATCGACATCACCCGGTTCTGGTACGAGCAGGGCAGCCTGGACAACGAACGCAAGGTCGCCGAGTTCCTCAACTACAAGATCGAGAACCGGGCCATCAACGGCATCGCCGCGTTCGTGATGCGCACCAACGACCCCAACGGCGCATGCGGTGTGGCCGCCGACGCCGCCGGGGTGGTGGGCTGGTGGATCAATCCGCAGGCCCCGGGCATTGACGCGTGCGCTCAGGCCATCAAGCTGATGGAACTCACGTTGGCCACCAACTCCTGACTTTCCCGACCTCGCTCAGCGCGGGATGTGGAACGACACCAACTCGGCCCCGCCGAGTTCCAGGCCGGACCAGCTGCCGGGTACCTGCAGTACGGCGATCGCCGAGGTCGGGTATTTCAGTGCGATCCGTTCGGCGGCGTCGCGGTCGCTGTCGGGTCCGGCCAGGCCTAGTGCGACATGACTCGTGGTCGGCTCGTGGCCGACGACCAGCAGGGTGGTGACGTCGTCGCCGACCTTGTTGATCTCCTCGATCACGGCTCCGGGGTACGCGTCGTACAGTCGGTCCAGGTAACTGACCGGTGCGTCGACGCCGGTGCGGGCTAGGGTCTGCCGGGTCCGGACCGCCGAGGAGCACAGCACCGCGTCGATGCCCGGCAGTGTCCCTCGCAGCCAGTCCCCGGCCAGGCCGGCCTCGTGGATACCGCGCGGTGCCAGCGGCCGTTCATGGTCGGGGACCCCGACGGGATAGTCGGATTTGGCATGCCGCATCAGCACCAGGTTTCTCATCCGCCCCATTATCCCGACGACGCGGGCGACGGTCCCCGGAGTTGTCGGACCCCCGCCATAAAGTTTCGGCCATGAAGTTTCTGCACACCGCGGACTGGCAGTTGGGCATGACGCGCAAGTTCCTCGGCGACGAAGCACAGGCTCGGTACTCGGCGGCCCGTCGGGATGCGGTCGTCGCCCTCGGCGATCTGGCCCGTGCGGCCGGTGCGGAGTTCATCGTGGTCTCCGGTGACGTTTTCGACGCCAACCAGTTGGCTCCCCAGGTCATCAGTCAGTCCCTGGAAGCGATGCGCCGGATCGGCGTGCCGGTCTACCTGCTGCCCGGAAACCACGATCCCTTGGACGCCTCCTCGGTGTACACCAGCGCGCTGTTCGCGCGTGAATGCCCGGACAACGTGACCGTGCTGGACCGTGACGGCTTGGTCGATGTGCGCCCCGGGGTCCAGATCGTCGCGGCACCCTGGCACTCCAAGAAGCCCACCGTCGATCTGACCGGCGCGGTCCTCGACGGGCTTTCGCCCGATGGCACGGCGCGGGTTCTGGTGGCCCACGGTGCCGTGGACGTCTTGGATCCCGACCAAACCAACCCGGCGCACATCTCGATGGCCGGTCTCGCCGACGGCCTGCACCGGTCGGTCCTGCACTACGTCGCTTTGGGGGACAAGCACTCCCGCACCAGCGTCGGCGACAGCGGTCGGGTGTGGTACTCGGGTTCGCCCGAGGTCACCAACTACGACCACCGGGAACCGGACTCCGGGCACGTTCTCGTCGTCGACATGGACCTCGACGATCCGGCCCACCCGGTGACCGTGGAAGCTCACCGGATCGGCACCTGGCGCTTCCTCACCCTGCATCATGAGGTCAACAACAGCCGCGACATCGCCGACCTCGACATGAATCTCGACCAGTTGACCGGCAAGGACCGCACCGTGGTCCAGTTGGGTCTGGTGGGCACCCTCACCGTCACCGACCGCGCGGCTCTGGACTCCTGCCTGGACAAGTATTCGAGACTGTTCGCCGCCCTGAGCACCTGGGAGCGGCACACCAACCTGGTGGTGATGCCCTCAGACGAGGAATTCGATGACATCGGCATCGGAGGTTTCGCCGCCGACGCGGTGGCCGAACTTGTCCAGACGGCCCGGGCCGATGGCGCCGAGGCCGGTGCGGCGCGCAGCGCGCTTGCTCTGCTGCTGCGTCTCAAAGAGGGGAGCGCCGCGTGATTCTGCACCGGCTGCGGCTGACGAACTTCCGTGGCGTCGCCGACCGCGAACTCAAGTTCCCCGATCGTGGCGTGGTCGTGGTCTGCGGCCCCAACGAGGTCGGCAAGTCGTCGATGCTTGAGGCGCTCGACCTGTTGCTGACCTACCGGGACCGTTCCAACCACCGGGACGTCAAGCAGGTCAAGCCGGCGAATTCCGACGTCGGTGCTGAGGTGGAGGCCGAAATCAGCACCGGCCCTTACCGATTCGTCTACCGGAAGCGGTTCCACAAAAAAACGATGACCGAACTCGAGATCGTCGAGCCCAGATCCGAGCAGCTCACCGCCGACCAGGCCCACGAGCGGGTGGAAGCCATGTTGAACGAGACCGTCGACACCACGCTGTGGGAGGCCCAGCGGGTGCTGCAGGCGGCTTCCACCCACGCGGTGAACTTGTCGGGCTCCGATGCGCTTTCCCGGGCGCTGGACGCCGCCGCGGGTGAGACCGACCTTGCGCCCGCCGGTGACGAGTCGCTGCTGATCGACCGCATCGACACCGAGTATCTGAAGTATTTCACCGCCACCGGCCGGCCCACCGGCGTCTGGAAGGCGGTGTGCGAGCAGTTGAAAACGGCCGAGGCCGAGGCGGGCCGCTGCCGGCTCGCGCTCGAGGAGGTCGACGACCGGGTATCCCGTCACGAGGCGCAGACCGCGGCGCTTCAGGCTCTCGAGGAGTCCCTGGTGTCGGCGACCGAGCGGCTGATCGCGGCGCGTACTGCGCAGGAGGCTCTCAGCGAATTGGGCGAGCAACTGCGCCAGGCTCGCCAGACCGCGCAGACCGCGGCCGTGGCCGCCGCCAATTCGGCACTGGCCAACGGTTCCCGCCAGCAGTTGGTGGCCGACGAACATCGGCGCGGTGCAACGCTGATCCAACTGCGCACCGCACTCGGCGAGGCCGAACAGCAGGAGGCCGACGCCAAGCTCGCCGCACAGGCGAATGCGTCGGCCGCCGAGCAGGCGATTGTTGCGCTCGACCGCGCCGAGCAGCGCTTCGAGGCCGCGAAAGCGGCTGCCGAGGCGTGTTTGGCCCGCGACGAGGCCAGCCGGCTGGCACTCCGCGTCGCCGGCATCGAGCAGATCGAGGCCGAACTCGCCCGGGTCGCCGGACAGTTGTCGGCCATCGGGCTGACCGAGACCATGCTCGCCGGCATCGAAAAGCACTCCGCCGCGGTGCAACGCATCGAGGCGCAACTACAAGCGAACGCGGCGACCGTCGAGTTCACCGTGCCGGCCGACCTGGACATCACCGTCGACGGCCAAGCCCGCCGACTCACCGCCGGCCAGAGTTGGGCTCGGCCGGCCTCGGCTGCTGTGGTGGTCGAGGTGCCCGGAGTGTTGACCGTGCGCATCGACCCCGATGCCGGCACGGCGACTTTGCGCACCGATTTGGAAGCCGCGCAACGACTTCTGGATGCCGAACTGCACGCAGCCGGGGTGACCGACGTCGATGCCGCCCGCTCGGTCGAGGCCCGCCGCCGGGCCCTCACCGAGACCCGGACCACCCTCGCCGCCAAACTCGAGGGTTTGTGTGCCGGCGAGGACGCGGCATCGATTCGCACCCGATTGGCCGAAGTTAGGGCCGCCGCGGCCGATGAGTCGCTCGACAGCGAGACCGCGGCCGCCGAGTTGGCGGTAGCCGCCGAGGCGTTGCGGGCCGCCAAGTCCGATGCAGCGAGCATGCAAACGTCCGCCGCAGCAGCCACGGCGGCGCTGACCGGGAAGACCACCGATGCCACCGTTCTGCGAGACCGACTGAAGAACGCCGAGGGCGAGTTCGCCTCCGTGCGTGACCAATTGGCGACGTTGCGCGCCGCCCTCAGCGACGAAGCGGTCGCCGCACAGGCCACCGCGGACGCCGGTGAACAGCGCACGGCCGACGAAGCCGCGGGCGCCCTTGCCGCCCGCTACGCCGAGGCCGAGGCCGAGACTGTTGCTGAGGAACTGGCGTCGGCATCCAGCGCCGTCGAGGCCGTCACCGCCGACCGCGACACGGTCAGGACCGAGCTGCAGACCATCGCCATCGAACTGGGCGTCATCGGCGGCGAGGGCCGGCAGGGACGGCTCGATGAGGCCGAGGCCGAACTGGAGCGGACCCGCGCCGAACATGCCCGGATCGGGGAGCGCGCCGCCGCGGCCAGACTGTTGCGCGACACCATGGCCCGCCACCGCGACAACACCCGCCAGCGCTACGTCCAGCCGTATCGCACCGAGCTGGAACGTTTGGGCCGCAAGGTTTTTGGCGACAGCTTCTCCGTCGACGTCGATACCGACCTGACCATCCAGACCCGAACCCTGGACGGTTGCACCGTGCCGTTCGATTCGCTGTCTGGAGGCGCCAAAGAGCAGCTCGGCATCCTGGCCCGGTTGGCGGGCGCGGCATTGGTCGCCAGCGAGGACACCGTCCCGGTGGTCATCGACGACGCGCTGGGTTTCAGCGACCCGGACCGCTTGGAAAAAATGGGCGCGGTGCTCAACGTCGTCGGCGACCGCGGCCAGGTCATCGTGCTGACCTGTACCCCCGGCCGCTACGACGGCGTCACCGATGCGGAAGTCCTCGAACTCAGCGCTTAGCGGCCCGGCCCGCTCAGTCGGCCAGCGCCAGCACCTCGTCGAACCCCTCGACAAGACAGTCGTAGAACTGCTCGTAATCCGGAATCGCGCCGGTGTCGACGTCGATCCCCAGCGCGCAAATGTCGACGTAGGTCAGCAGCGTGACATTGACCGCGGAGCCGATGGTCGGCCCGAACGCGTACTGCGTCCGAACCTTGGCCCCGGCCAGGTACACCGGCACCGGCACCCCGGGCACATCACTGGCAAGAAAGTCCACCTTGCGCAGTACCGAGCCGATATAGGCGCGCGGCATCAGATTCATCGCGCCGGCGATGATCTGGATATATGGCGTCGAGCGCTCGTTGCGGACCTTGTTGGTGCGCTCCCTGGTCTCGCTGATCCGCTTGGCGGGGTCGGGCACCCCGACCGGCACATCGAAACGTGCCAGTGTGATGTGATTTCCGCCCTCGCCGTCTTCGTCGGTTCGGACGCTTATCGGCATGGTCAGATGAAGATCGCCGACCGTCACGCCGTGCCTGTCGTGGTAACGCCGAAGACCGCCTGCGATGCCGGCGACGAACGCGTCGTTGAGTGCGCCCCCGCCGCGGTGGGCCGCTTCCTTGAGCTTGGGCAACGGCACCTCGTGCACACCCAGTCGCCGCACCAGGGTCCGCTCCTTCATCAACGGCGAACCGGTTTCGCGGACCGGGCGCATGGTGCGGTAGACCGAGGCCGTCATCTCACCGGCCGATGCCGCGGTCTGCAGCGGGTGGCGCACGACATCGAAGAGTGCCTTCGGTGTGTTGCGGACGGCGCCGCTGACGGCCTGGCGCACCAGGCCGAGGTCGTAGCGCAGGACGTCGAGATAGCCGCTGAGCACCCCGTGCTGATGGACCTCGGGATGCTCGGACTGACTCTCGACCGACTCGATCGAACGGGGTTCCTCGGTGAGGTCGAACAGATGCATGGCGATCTGCACCCCACCCACCCCGTCGGTGAGTGAGTGGTGGAACTTGCAGAGCACCGCCGCGCCGCCGTCCTCGAGGCCCTCGATCAGCGTCGCGGTCCACAGCGGACGGGCGCGGTCGAAGTCGGCCATGGCCGCTACCCGGGCCATCTCGAGCACGCCGTCGAGGGTGCCCGGCACCGGTGCCGACACCCGGCGCAGGTGGAAGTCGATGTCGAAGTCGGGGGCGTCCTCCCAGCGCGGCGGGGTCGGTGGTGGGGATTCGACGACCCGTTGGCGCCAGATCGGCAGGTTGCGGGCCAGCACCTCGAAGCGGGCGCGCACCACATCCCAGTCCGGGGATCGATCCAGCATGATCACCGTCACCACCGTGGACCGCAGTCGGGGATCGGATTCCATCGCCCAGGTGAAGGCGTCGGTTTGGCTCATGAATTCACTCATCGTGGGTCCACGCTACGACTGGCTGTGGCCTGCCGTCACCACTCCTGGCGTCACTGGTGACTTTCTTCCCTCGAAGGTAGTGGGGGCATGAGCACGCAGAGGCAGATCGGTAGTCGGGCCTTAGAGTCTCCGCGACCGACCCGGTGCCGCGACGCAAGGCAGAATCGGGGCATGGCGGGAGTGTGCCGATGACGATGGGCGACAAGCGGCGCCGGGCGCACGACAAGCTCGCGGCGCTGCCCGGGGTGAGCGCGGTCCGTCGCCCGGTGACTCCGGAAGCGGGCGTGGAGTTCGACCTCTACTACGTGCGCACCGGACCGCCCAGCGATCGTCCGGTCGTGATCATCCCCGGCGGCCCGGGCATGGCCTCGATCGGTCACTACCAGGGCATGCGCCGTCGCGCCGCCGATGCCGGACTCGACATCATCATGGTCGAGCACCGCGGCGTGGGCATGTCACGCCACGACGACGCCGGCGCCGACCTGCCCGACGCTGCGCTGACCATCGAGCAGGTGGTCGACGACATCGCCGCCGTCCTCGACGACGCCGCGGTTCCCGGCGCCGTCGTTTACGGCACCTCCTACGGCAGCTATCTGGCCGCCGGGATGGGAGTCCGTCACCCCGGCCGGGTGGGCGCGATGATCCTGGACTCCCCGCTGCTCAACCGCGACGACATCGAAGTCGTCCGTGACGAATTGCGCCGGCTGCTGTGGCACGGCGGAGATCCGGGCACCGCAGACCTGGCCGCCAAGGTGCGCGAGTTGGCCGAGCAGGGCGCCCTGACCCCCGGCGACGCGCAGTTGGCGGCCGCGCTGTACGGCATCGGTGGCGAGGAAATGCTGCACCGGCTGTTCGACCTGCTGCTCGACGGCCGCCGCCTGCTGTGGAACACGATGAGTCACGTCGGCCGTGTCGCCGGCCGAAAGATGCCCTACCGCAACGAGTCCGACCTGGTCGGCCCGATCGGCTTCCGCGAATTGAACTTCCACGGAACCCCCGACGGGCTTCCCCTGGACCCTGCCGTGGCCATGCGGGAGTCGGCCGTCGACCAGCCCGCCGAGTTCGAAGGGGAGCCCTTCGACCTGGTTGCCGCGATGCCGTCGTTCGCCTGGCCGACCGCAGTGGTCTCCGGCGGCCGCGACCTGATCACCCCGCCCGCGGTGGCCGACCGGATCGCCGGGCTCATCCCCGAAGCGGCACTGGTGCGGCTGCCCACGGCCGGGCACAGCATTCTGGACACCCGCGAAGCGGCCGCGCTGCGTATTGCCGCACAGGTGACTCAGGGCCATACCGCCGATCTGCCCGGGATGGGAACCGAACTCGACGAACTGCCGGTGCGCCCGGAGTTGCGGCTGATGGGCTGGGCCATCGAGGCCGGCGCCCGCATCGAGGGCGCGCTACCAGGAGCGGTGCCGCGGCTGCTGGGTGGCCCTACTTCATGAAACCGATTGCGCTGTAATCCAAATCGCCGATGCCGGCTGGTCCGAAGTTGGCAAGATTGCTACGAACGGCCACGTTGCCCGGCGACTGGGACAGCGCCAGGCTGAAAACCTCGTCCCACAGCATTTTGTCGACTTCGTTGGCCAGCGCCCGGGCCTTGGCCGGATCCAACTCATCGAGCACCTGGTCGACCTTGGCGTCGATCTCGGGGGAGGAGATCTTGCCGAAGTTGCTCTCCGCGTCGGTGGTGAAGATCTGGTTGAGGCAGCACAGCGAGAATGCGTCGCCGACCCAGGAGAACTGGGTGATGTCGAAATCCCCGACGTTGACATAGTTGGTGAAGAAGCCGTTGGCCGGCTTGACGTCCAACTCCAACTTCACCCCGATCTGCGCCAGGCTGTTCTGCGCCACTTGCGCGACCTGCCTGCCGCTCTGGGAGTCGTAAAGCACGTCGCGGATCACCAACTGCTTGCCGTCCTTGGCGCGGAACTGGCCGTCCTGCTTCCAGCCGAGTGCGTCGAGTTCGGCCTTGGCCTTCTCGGGGTCGTAGGCCACCGAGGCACTGTTGTCCTGGTAGCCCTCCTGGCCGGCGACGAAGATGTGGTTGCCCAGCGGAGTCGGGTCGTCCACCAGTCCGCGCTGGCTCACGTTCACGATGGCCTGGCGGTCTATGCCCTTGGCCACGGCCTGGCGCAGCGCCTTGTCGGCCAGGATCGAGCCGGGTGCGCCGTTGAACGTCATGTGATACCAGCTGGGCCCGGGGGCGCGGCGCAGCGCGATGCCCGCGGTTCCCTCGGCGATCTTCAGTTCGTCCAGTGACGCGATCCCAGTGGCGTCGATGGTGTCGTTCTGCAGCGCCGGGATCCGGGCGGCGTCGTCGAGGGCCAGGTAGGTGATCGAGTCCAGCAGCGGCGGAGTTCCCCACCATTTGGGGTTGCGGTTCAACGTGATTCGCTGCGCCGTCCGGTCCACCGACGACACGATGAACGGCCCCGCGGAGGGGCCCGGCTTGTCGAGTTGACCCTTGTTGAACACCTCGGGGGTGGCCGTCATGCTCTTGGGCAGCAGCATTGTGTTGCCGGCGAACATGCCCCGCCACTCGGGGTAGTTCTCGGCGAAGGTCATGACGGCCTGGCGGTCGTCGACGCCTCGGGTCACCGAGGCCACCCGGTCCGAACCGTTGGGCGAGGCGATCGCGAACGCCTTGTCCTTACCGCTGGTCGCGTTGATCTGGGAGGCGATGTCCTCCCAGGTGATCGGAGTGCCGTCGGACCAGACGGCCTTCGGGTTGATGGTGTAGGTAACCACCTGCGGCTTGGTGCTGGTCAGCTCGACGCTGGTGAAATAGTCGGTGTTGACCTTCATCGACCCGTCCGGCGCGATGACGAAGGCCCGCGGCATGGTCGGGCGCAAGAGCGAGGCGGTGTCGGCCTCGTTGCCGTCGATGTTCAGCGTGTTGAAATTGGCCGCCAGCGCGCCGATCGCCAGGCGCAGGTTGCCGCCCTCCTTGAGATTGGCCCGGTCCTGCGGGTTGATATCGCTGGCCTTGCCGACCTCGGCATTGCCGCCCGGTGAGGAACCCGGGCGGTTGGGGTTGGCGGCGCAACCGGCGACGACCAGGGCGAGCGAGAAAATGAGGACCGTCAACCGGCGGATCACTGCAGTCACGCAGGTGATGCTACGGGCGTTGCTATCCGTACCGGCGGACGTTGTGGATGGGGGCGTTGTCGACGGCGGCGACGGCGACCGGCACCCCCTCGGTCGAGGCGTGCACCATCTTGCCCTTGCCCACATAGAGCGCCACGTGCGATGCGCCGGAGTAGTAGGAGATCACATCGCCGGGCTGCATCCGATCCAAAGACACCGGTTGCCCACCGGCGGCCAGCGCCTGGCTGGAGTGTGGAAGTTCCACTCCGGCCTGTTGGAACGACCACACCACCAGGCCCGAGCAGTCGAAGGCGTGCGGACCCGCCGCGGCCCACACGTAGGGATCACCCAGTCGGGTCAGCGCGGCCTTCACTGCGATCGCGCCCGGACTGCGTTCCGGTCGGGGAATCGCGGCCATGCCGACGCGCGGGCCGCGATCGACGGGGTGGACGGCGGCAACCAGCTGCGGTTCCCATCGCAGGGACTCTGCGGGGTTCACCGGGGCGAAGGCCACGGTCGCGGGAACGGCCAGGATCATCGCGGTGCGCGACATCAGGCGTCGACGTCCTGTCATTCGGGCTCCAGTCGTCAAGTCTCAGCGGGTATACGCAATCGTGACCTGACCGTGATGTCGGCCGACCTGACATGTGTGTTACATCCCGGCCTTTTACGCCCCGGCCCGTGTGACCGCAGCGGAACTGGACCTAGCGCCGCGCCGGATCCGGTTGCGGGATCGCCGAGAGCAGTCGGCGGGTGTATTCGTGCTGCGGGTTGGTGAAGACCTCGTCGCTGTCGCCGTACTCGACGATCGCTCCCCGATACATCACCGCCACCCAGTGGGCGAGGTGCTTGACCACCGACAGGTCGTGGGAGACGAACAGATAGGTCAGGTCGAACTCCCGTTGCAGGTCCAGCAGCAGGTTGATGATGCCGGCCTGAATCGACACGTCCAGCGCCGAGACCGGTTCGTCCAGCGCCAGGATCTTCGGCTGCAGTGCCAGGGCGCGGGCGATCCCGATGCGCTGCTTCTGCCCGCCGGAGAACTCACCCGGATAGCGGCTGGCATCGGCCCGTCGCAGGCCGACGATCTCGAGCAGTTCGGCCACCCTCTTGTCGGTGGCGGTCTTGTCGAATCCGTTGGCGCCCAGTGGCTCGGCGAGGATGTCGAACACCGGCATCCGCGGATCGAGGGAGGCCACCGGGTCCTGGAACACGACCTGCACGTCACCGCGAAGTTCGCGCCGGCGCTGCGGGGAGAGCGCCGCGACGTCCTCGCCGAGTATCTCGATGGTGCCGGACTGCGGGGCCTTCAACTCCAGGATCTCGTGCAGGGTGGTGGATTTGCCCGAACCGGATTCGCCCACGATCCCCAGCGTGCGGCCTTGCGGCACGTCGAAGCTGACCCGGTCGACGGCGCGCACCTCGCCGATCTGGCGGCGGAACACCACACCCTTGGTCAGCCGGTAGGTGCGGGACAGATCGCGCACCCGCACCACCAC
>JAHBAP020000502.1 GCA_018500005.2 Mycobacterium sp.
CGTTCTGGCCGCCCCCCCGCGAGGGCCCGCGGGCGTTGTCCCCCGTATGCACCCGGCCACCGGGACCTCCCCCCCCGTTCAATGCGGCCGCGAACAGGCCGGCACCGCCGTAGAGGTCCCAGGCCCTGCGCGCTCCCGGCGCGGCCGCCCACTGCCGGACCAAAGCGGTGTAGACCCCGGCCGCCTCGCGGTGGGATTGCCAGAACGCGGTGATCGGCAGGCGCCAGACCCGGTCGCCGGCCCGTTGCACGGTCCTGCGTTCACCCTCGACCAGGGTGGGCTCCCGATCGTGGGTGGTGAGCACGTGGCGTCGGCCGTCGTCGTCGATCACCACATGCAGCCGGTCTCCGGCCCGCCACCGCGGCCCGTCGAGGCCATCGACCATTCCGGCGGGCAGTTGGGCGCAGCGCAGGTCGGTGACCAACTCGGTGCTGTGATAGCGATGCAGACCGGCCCGGCCGTCGGCGCCGACATCGAGTTGCAGCCGGGTCCGCCAGCCGAGCGGAGCGCCGGAACCAACCGGTTCGGCCAGTCCGTTCCACTCGTGATTGCCAAGCCGCGCAAGCTGATTGGCCACCACCTGACCCTTGATCCTGCGGACCGCATCCGGATCGACGAAGGCCAGGTCGCAGCAGCCCGCTCCGTCCGGGCCGGCCACCGGACACAACGAGTCGATCCGGTCGGCGGAGGCCTCGAGGACTTCGACGGCGTCGGCGAGCCAGTAGGAGCCGCGCTGGGACGTCACCCGAACTCGGACCAACTCCCCCGGTAACGCATAGCGCACGAACACCACCCGGCCGTCCTCGCGGGCCACGCAGCTGCCCCCGTTGGCCGCGTCGCCGGTGCGCAGCACCAGGTCGCTCACTCCGCGAAGCCGCGGCGCACGTCTCCCGGTGCGCTCTGTTCCTCGACCTGGGTGACCCGTTCGGAGGAGTTCAGTTGCCAGGGAACCGAGGTCATCATCACGTTGGGTATGAACAGCAGCCTGGTCTTGAGGCGCAGCGCGCTCTGGTTGTGCAGCACGCTCTCCCACCAGTGACCGACGACGTACTCCGGGATGAACACGGTCACCACGGTGCGCGGGGCTTCCTTGCTGATCCGCTTGATGTAGTCCAGCACCGGCCCGGTGACTTCGCGGTACGGCGAGGCGACGACCTTCAGCGGAACGCTGATATCGCTGTCCTCCCAGGCGGCGGTGAGCCTGCGGGTCTCGCCGTCGTCGACGTTGACCGTCAGCGCCTCCAGCACATCGGGCCGGGTGGCGCGTGCGTAGGCCAGCGCCCGCAGGGTCGGCAACTGGAGGTTGGACACCAGCACAACCGCGTGGTTGCGGCTGGGCAGGATGATCTGGCGCTCCTCCTGCTCGGGGGTCAGTTCCCGGGAGACCGTGGCGTAGTGGCGGTTGATCGCCTTCATCATCACGAACAGGACACCCATCGCCAGGATGGCGATCCATGCGCCGGCCATGAACTTCGTAACCAACACAATGAGCAACACGGTGCCGGTCGCGATGAAGCCGATGGTGTTGATGACCCTGGAGCGGATCATCCGGCGCCGTTCGACCGGGTCCTCCTCTACTGCCAACAGCCGCGTCCAGTGCCGCACCATGCCGATCTGGCTCAGCGTGAAGGAGATGAACACGCCCACGATGTAAAGCTGGATGAGGTGGGTCACCTCGGCGTTGAAGGCGACGATGAACGCGATCGCGGCCAGCGCCAGGAACACGATGCCGTTGGAGAAGGCCAACCGGTCACCGCGGGTGTGCAACTGCCGCGGCAGATAGCGGTCCTGGGCCAGGATCGAGCCGAGCACCGGGAAGCCGTTGAATGCGGTGTTGGCCGCCAGCACGAGGATCAGAGCGGTGACGCCGGTGATCAGGTAGAGCCCGACCGGAAAGTCGCGGAAGACACTGTCGGCCAGCTGGGCGACCAGGGTCTTCTGGTGGTAGTCGGCCGGGGCGCCGACCAACTGCTCCTCGGGCCGCTCGGCCATCTTCACGCCGGTGTCGTTGGCCAGCACGATCATGCCCATGAACATGGTGACTGCCAGGGCGCCGAGCATGGTCAACGTGGTGGCGGCGTTGCGAGACTTCGGCTTACGGAAGGCCGGTACGCCGTTGCTGATCGCCTCCACGCCCGTCAGCGCGGCGCAACCGGACGAGAACGCCCGGGCCAGCAGGAACACCATGGCGAATCCCATGATGTCGCCGTGCTCGGAGTGCAGTTCGAAGCCTGCCGACTCGGCACGCAACTCATGCCCCAGCACATGGATCTGGAAGAAACCCCACGCCAGCATCAGGAACATCCCGACGATGAATGCGTAGGTGGGGATGGCGAACGCGGTGCCGGATTCCCGGATGCCGCGCAGGTTAATCGCCGTCAACAACACGATTGCGGTCACAGCGAAGATCACTTTGTGCTGGGCGATGAACGGAACGGCCGAGCCGATGTTGGACATCGCCGAGGCCATCGACACTGCGACGGTCAGCACATAGTCGACGAGGAGCGCACTGGCCACGGTGAGCCCGGCGGTCGGTCCGAGGTTGGTCGTCACCACCTCGTAGTCGCCGCCACCGGACGGGTAGGCGTGCACGTTCTGCCGGTAGGACGCGACCACGACCAGCATGACGAAGGCGACGGCCACACCGATCCAGGGCGCCATCGCGTACGCGGACAGACCCGCGACGGAGAGCACCAGGAAGATCTCCTCCGGCGCGTAGGCCACCGACGACATGGCGTCGGAGGCGAACACCGGCAGGGCGATGCGCTTGGGCAGCAGCGTGTGGGCCAACTTGTCACTGCGGAACGGTTCCCCGATCAGCAGCCTGCGCACGCCCTTGGAAAACGTGGACACGAGTGCCAAGGGTAAGCCTTGAGCCGAATCGCGGTAGCGTTTGGTCGGGGCACGAGCCAGGCGAGAGGACTCACACGTGCGGGTAGTGGTGATGGGCTGTGGCCGGGTCGGCGCCTCCCTTGCCGAGGCGCTGTCCCGCCTCGGCCACGAGGTGGCGATCATCGACCGCGACCCGACGGCCTTCCACCGGCTCTCCCCCGAGTTCAACGGCGAGCAGATCACCGGTATGGGATTCGACCGGGAAGTGTTGCTACGCGCGGGAATTGAGAACGCCGACGCCTTCGCCGCGGTCTCCTCCGGCGACAACTCCAACATCATCTCGGCCCGGGTTGCCCGGGAGATGTTCGGGGTGCAGCGCGTGGTGGCCCGGATCTACGACGCCAAACGCGCCGCGGTCTACGAACGACTGGGCATCCCCACCATCGCCACCGTGCCGTGGACCACCGACCGCTTGCTGAACACCCTGACCCACGATGGGGAGACCGCGAAGTGGCGTGACCCGACCGGCACCGTCGCCGTCTGCGAGGCGACTCTGCATGACAACTGGGCCGGTATGCGCGTCACCGCCCTGGAGGAGGCCACCGGGGGGCGGGTGGCGTTCCTGATCCGGTTCGGCACCGGGATTCTGCCGGAGCCGAAGACCGTCATCCAGGCCGGCGACCAGGTGTATCTCGCGGCGGTGTCCGGTCACGCCGCCGAAGCGCTGGCCATCGCCGCGCAACCACCCGCGGAAGGAGTCGGAGAATGAAGGTCGCGATCGCCGGCGCCGGCGCGGTCGGCCGTTCCATCGCCCGCGAACTGGTGGAGAACTCCTACGAGGTCACCCTCATCGAGCGCAACCCGGGCCACTACGACGTCGACGCGATCCCGGCCGCCGCCTGGATCTACGGCGACGCCTGTGAACTGAGTCTGCTGGAGACGGTCAACCTCGAGCAGTTCGACGTTGTGATCGCCGCCACCGGCGACGACAAGGCCAACGTGGTGTTCTCGCTGCTGGCCAAGACCGAGTTCGCGGTGCCCCGAGTGATTGCACGCATCAACGACCCGCGCAACGAGTGGCTGTTCGACAGCGCCTGGGGCGTCGACGTGGCGGTGTCCACACCGCGGATGCTGGCCTCGCTGGTCGAGGAGGCCTTCGCGGTCGGCGACGTGGTGCGCCTGCTGGAGTTCCGCAAGGGCAACGCCAACCTGGTGGAGATCACCCTGCCGGAGGACACCCCGTGGGGCGGGCGGCCGGTGCGCAAGCTGAACCTTCCCCGCGACGTCGCCCTGGTGACCATTCTGCGGGGGCCGCGGGTGATCGTTCCCGAACCCGATCAGCCCTTGGAGGGTGGCGACGAGCTGTTGTTCGTGGCCGCGCCCGACGTCGAGGGCGAACTGCGCAGCCTGCTGACCGACGGGCCGCCCTGAGCGTGTAGCGCCCGCTGGGCCGCCCGGATGGCCAGGTAGGTCACCAGCGCCGCGACGGCGGTCAGCGGCCACCCCATGGCGATCCGGGCAACACCGAGCCAACCGGTCTTATCGGCGTCGTAGAGGTGGTGCTGCACGACGAAACGCGCGCCGAACACCGCCACCCAGGTCAAAGTGGCCAGGTCGAAGGCCAGCACCGCCCGGCGTGAACCCCGCCAGGCCCGGTCGTGCCCGTTGACCCAACTCCAGACGTAACCCACCACCGGCCGGCGGACCAGCACCGAGACGGCGAACACGATGGCCCAGATCAGCGAGGTCCAGATACCCAGCAGGAAATAACCCTTGGATGCGCCGACGAACCAGGCGATCAACGCGCTGACCCCGACACCGAAGAATCCGGCCAGTGCCGGCTGTAGTGAATCTCTCCTGATCAGACGCCAGATCAGGATCGCCGCGGCGACGGACAAGGCGGCGGACAGTGCGGGTAGCAGACCGAACGCGGTATTGACCGGCACCAGCACCGCGACCGGAAGAGCGGAGTAGATCAGCCCGCTCACGCCGCCCATCTGGCCCAGCAGAGCCTGGCCGGGAGTCGGCTTGGCCTGCTGCTCCGACTCCGGGGTCAACGCTGAATCTCGTAGTGCGGGTTGTAGATCGCCTTGCTGCCGTTGTCGAGCTTGCCCAGCCGGCCGCGCACCCGAAGAGTGCGACCGCATTCGATACCCGGAATCCGCCGCTGTCCCAGCCAGACCAGGGTGACGTTGTCGGTGCCGTCGAAGAACTCGGCGCGGACCCCGCCCGCACAGCCCTTGCCGTTGGTCTCCACGCTGCGCAGAGTGCCGACCATGGTCACCTCCTGGCCGCGCTCACAATCGATCGCGCGCTGCGCGCCGGTGCTGGCGGCCTCCCCGGTGAGCTCCTCGGCGTCGCGCTCCTCCGGATGCTCCGTGAGCTTCCGGGTAAGCCGCCGCACAAAACCTTCGGTCGTGGCCATAACGCGTTCCTGGGCCTCTCTCCTGAAGCTTGATTGCCACCGTCACGGTAGACCTCTTGTCGCCGCCGCGCCACGGGCCATACTCATGCCGTGGCGGTCAGCATTCGTGGTGTCGTGACGGTCCTGCTGCCGGGCACCGGATCGGACGACGACTACCTGCAGCGGGCGTTCGCCGAACCCTTGCGGGAAGCCGGCGCGATCTTGATCACAGTCCCCCCCGACCCCGGGCGACTGGTGGCGGGCTACCTGGCGGCCATGGACAGCGCAGCAGAGCAGTCGGGCCGCATCGCCGTCGGGGGCGTGTCGTTGGGGGCGCTGGTGGCCACCCGCTGGGCCCTGGACAACCAGGAGCGGGCCGTAGCGGTGCTGGCGGTGCTGCCCCCCTGGACCGGCGAGCCGGACGGCGCGCCGGCCGCGCTGTCGGCCCGGCATACCGCCGCCACCCTGCGCCGCGACGGTCTGGCAGCCACCACGGCCGCGATGCGGGCTTCGAGCCCGCCCTGGCTCGCCGACGAACTGGCCCGGTCGTGGCACCGGCAGTGGCCGCACCTGCCCGCGGCGATGGAGGAGGCCGCGGCGTGCGTGGGCTGTCTCTTATACACATCT
>JAHBAP020000387.1 GCA_018500005.2 Mycobacterium sp.
GAGTGCGCGTTTCACGCGGGCCATGGGAGTTCCTCTTCTCGTTCGGTTCGGAAAGTTTCGGATGCCGCCAACCTGTTTCCGGCGGGCAGGCGGAGAGGGTGCTTAGCTGTTCAGCTAGCCCTTCAGCAGCTTGTTGACGCGCTTGACGTCGTTCTCGGCCACCACGGTGCGGCCGTCGAGGCGGCGAGTCCGCTTGGACGCCTTGTGCTCCAACAGGTGGCGACGGTTCGCCTTCTGCCGCACGATCTTTCCGGTACCGGTCAGCCGGAACCGCTTGCTGGCTCCGCTATGAGTTTTTGCCTTGGGCATGCTGTCCTCAGTTCTTCCGTTTGTTGATCAGTTCTATTCGGTTGCGGGAACCGCGTCCGGGGTGGGCTCTGCGGCGGCTGCCGCGGGCTGGGCCGCCGGCGCCGGGCCGGCACCGGCCTGCTCGGCAGCCCGAGCGCGAGTCTTGGCACCGCGATGCGGAGCCAGCACCATCGTCATGTTCCGGCCGTCCTGTTTGGCCGAGGTCTCGACGAAGCCATAGTCGGCCACATCGGCGCCGAGGCGCTGCAGGAGCCGGTAACCCAGTTCCGGCCTGGACTGCTCGCGGCCACGGAACATGATCGTGACCTTGACCTTCGACCCGGCTTCCAGGAAGCGGATGACGTGACCCTTCTTGGTCTCGTAGTCGTGCGGGTCGATCTTGGGGCGAAGCTTCTGCTCCTTGACGACGGTCTGCTGCTGGTTCTTGCGAGACTCGCGCGCCTTCTGCGCCGTCTCGTACTTGAACTTGCCGTAGTCCATGATCTTGCACACCGGAGGTCTGGCGTCCGGGGCTACTTCGACAAGGTCGAGATCGGCGTCCGCGGCGACGCGGAGAGCGTCCTCGATGCGCACGATGCCCACCTGCTCACCACCCGGTCCGATCAATCGGACTTCCGGTACGCGGATACGCTCGTTGACGCGTGTCTCAGTGCTGATGGGGCCTCCCTGGTCGCTGTTTCCGGTCGGCCGTCCAGGTACCCGGGACAGCCTCGCGGAAAACCTCGCCACCAGCACTCTGTTCATGAGAACAGAAAGGCCCTGCACGCAGCAGGGCCCAAGCCGACCGGTCACGGCACCAGGCCGCCTGCGTCTAGCGCAGAACGGACGCCCCGAGGGACGTCTGTGACCGGACCGCCAGGCCTATACGAAATAGTCGGCCGACGGTGGGAGTGGGACTCCACTTGCTGTCCTGGCGTAAGCCGGGACGGTCGTGCGTGCAAGTCTAGCAGGCATGACGGAGAACTCTGCCAACGCAAGCCCGACCGCAGACCGGGCCGATCCCCAGCACCGCGATCTAGCCGACATCCCCGCGATCGAGGTGATCAGCCGGGCGGCGGTGATGCTGATGAGTGCGGCGGCCGAGAAACTCGGGTTGGCCGACGAGGACCCGGACACCAGCGAACACCGCGACCTCGACGAGGCCCGCCGGCTGATCAACGCGTATGCGGGACTGCTGGACGGCTGCTCGGGCACCCTCGGCCCGCATGCCGGACCGATGAAAGATGGTCTGCGCAGCCTGCAGAGGGCCTTCCGGGAGGCCAGCGCGGCGCCGGACGAGCCCGGTTCGGGGCCCGGAGAAAAGTACACGGGACCAGTCCGGTAAGCCGCCCGCCCTCGCGGGGGCGGGCGGCATATTCTGGCGGCCTATGACGGTGATGACCAGCCGCCCCAGAACCCAGAGCAGGTTCGGATGGGTGCCCGCCGCGGCCGGGTGGATTCTTGGCGTGATCGCCACGGCCTCGCTGCTGTCCAGCGTCTCGACGAGCATTCGCCACCTGACGAAGGTGCCGCGGGAGTTCATCGACAAGTACCTGTTCAACTTCCCCGACACCAGCTTCGCCTGGGCCTTCGCACTAGCGGTGATGGCAGGGGCGCTGGCGGCCCGCAAGCGCATCGCCTGGTGGGTGCTGGTCGGCAACCTGGTGCTGGCCATCGTCCTCGACGTCGTCGCGCTCACCCAACGGGACGGCACCCGGCTCGAGGACATCGGCGAATTCCTCGGCCTGGCCATTCACGTCACCGCCATTACGGTGCTGATACTGGCCTACAGCGAGTTCTGGGCGAAGGTACGCCGAGGGGCGCTGCTGAAGGCCGCCGCAGTGTTGGTTGCCGGCAACGTCATCGGCATTCTGCTGGCGTGGGGGCTGCTGGAGTTGTTCCCCGGGTCGCTGCAGCGCGACTACCGACTGCCCTATGCCGTCAACCGGGTCAGCGGTTTCGCGGTGGCCACTCCCGATTACTTCGTCGGCCGGCCGAACGTTCTGCTCAACGCTCTTTTCGGCCTGTTCGGCGCGCTGGCGTTGATGGCCGCCGCGGTGGTGCTGTTCCAATCCCAGCGCGCCGAGAACGCACTGACCGGTGAGGACGAGATCGCGATTCGGGCGCTCCTGGAGACCTGGGGCAAGAACGACTCGCTCGGCTATTTCGCGACCCGCCGCGACAAGTCGGTGATCTTCGCCCCCAACGGACGGGCCGCCATCACCTATCGGGTCGAGATCGGTGTGTGTCTGGCCGGCGGTGACCCGATCGGCGATCCGCGGTCCTGGCCACAGGCC
>JAHBAP020000624.1 GCA_018500005.2 Mycobacterium sp.
GCGCGTCGATCTCGGCGAACTCCGGATCGTCGTTGCCGGTCATCTCGTTGGTCCAGCGGAACAGCTTGGCCCGGTCCTCCTGGGGTACACCGAGGAGGCCGGCGATCACCTGTAGCGGTAACTCGCAGGCGACCTGTTCGACGAAGTCCCCGGAACCCTCCGCCGCGGCGGTCTTGACGATGTTCTCGGCCCGTTGGGTCAGTTCGGCACGCAGTCGCTCGACAGCCCTCGGGGTGAACCCTCGCGAGATGATCCGGCGCAGCCGGTCATGGTGTTCGCCGTCCATGTTGAGCAGGATGACCCGCTGCATGTCGATATCCTCGCGGACCATCTCGTCGGCGAACTGCGGCAGCGCGGTGTTGGGTCCGGAGTGGTAGACGTCGCTGCGCCGGGAGACCTCTTTGACGTCCCTGTGCTTGGTGACGACCCAGTACCCGCCGTCGTTGAAACCGCCCTTGCCGATCTGCTGTTCGCACCACCAGACCGGGGCGATCTTGCGCAGCTCGGCCAACTCGTCGACCGGCAGCCGGACGACGTTGCGGTCCGGGTCGAGGAAGTCGAAGCCGTGCGGCAGGTTGGGGCCGGCGACGGAATTGGGCCCAGAATTAGGCATGCTGCTGCGCTCCTGAAACTATGACGTGTTCTAGTGCCAGTAAAACACGGCTCTACCGCAGACAAAAGGCACCGCGGCAACCTTGGTTGTCATATTACTGAAACCTGTTCTAGCCTGACCCGATGGGCAATCCTGTCATCGTCGAGGCCACCCGCAGCCCGATCGGTAAGCGCAACGGCTGGCTGTCGGGACTGCACGCCACCGAGTTGCTCGGGGCCGTTCAGAAGGCTCTGGTGGACAAGGCCGGCATCGATCCGGGACAGGTGGAGCAAGTCATCGGCGGCTGCGTCACCCAGTACGGCGAACAGTCCAACAACATCACCCGGGTCGCTTGGTTGACGGCAGGTCTGCCCGATCAGGTCGGCGCCACCACGGTGGACTGCCAGTGCGGCAGCGCCCAGCAGGCCAATCACCTGATCGCCGGGCTGATCGCCGCCGGGGCCATCGACGTCGGCATCGCCTGCGGCATCGAGGCGATGAGCCGGGTGGGGCTGGGCGCCAACGCCGGGCCCGACCGCTCCCGTATTCGCGCGGAATCGTGGGATATCGACATGCCCGACCAGTTCACCGCCGCCGAACGGATCGCCAAGCGCCGCGGCATCACCCGAGCCGACCTCGACCACCTGGGCCTGATCTCGCAGCAGAAAGCCAAGCGGGCCTGGGACGAGAACCGGTTCGACCGGGAAATCTCCCCGATCGAGGCCCCGGTCATCGGCGCGGACAAAATGCCCACTGCAGAGCGGCACATGGTCGGCCGCGACCAGGGCCTGCGTGAGACCACCGCCGAAGGGTTGGCCGCCCTCAAACCCGTCATGGAAGGCGGTATGCACACCGCCGGCACGTCGTCGCAGATCTCCGATGGTGCCGCCGCGGTGCTGTGGATGGACGAGGACAAAGCCCGCGCACTCGGCTTGAAACCGCGCGCCCGCATCGTCGCCCAGGCACTCGTTGGCGCCGAACCGTACTACCACCTCGACGGCCCGGTGCAGTCCACCGCGAGGGTGCTGGATAAGTCCGGCATGACGATGGGCGATATCGACCTCGTCGAGATCAACGAGGCGTTCGCCTCGGTGGTGCTCAGTTGGGCCCAGGTCCACAACGCCGATATGGACCGGGTCAACGTCAACGGCGGAGCCATCGCGCTGGGCCACCCGGTCGGCAGCACCGGCAGCCGGCTGATCACCACGGCTCTGCACGAACTGGAGCGCACCGACCAGAGCACGGCACTGATCACCATGTGCGCCGGTGGCGCGTTGTCGACCGGCACCATCATCGAGCGGATCTAAGGTCCTGACAAGCGACCTCGACCGCATTGCCGCCGCACAGGCGTATATCGACGCGCTGGTCAGTCATGACGGCAACTCCGTGCCCTTCGCGCCGGACTGCACCCGGATCGAGCAGGGCATCAAGAACGGATTCTCCGGAAATCATCTGCGCCGCAGTCTCATCCGCGGCCCCCAGTACCGGATCATCGAATCCACCACGGTGCCGGAGTTCACCGTCTGCGCGGATGAGGTTACGGCCTGCTACGAGGTAGTTACAGCACTGTCGTTCAGGGGTCGGCGTGCAGCGGCACGTGTCGAGGAGACCTTCGTCATCCCCCCATCCGACGGGCTGATCCACCACATCCGGGTTAGATTTCATCCGACCCTCGTTAGGAGAGACGCTGTGCCCAAACCACGACCGCGCGGACTGGATTCGCCGCAGAGCAACACCGTCATCAAGTGGATGTCGCGGGCCCAGTCATGGGTTTACCAGAAGACCGACGGCAGGCTCGGCGGCAAATTCCTCCAAGGCGCCCCGGTCGCTCTGCTGACCACCACCGGCCGCAAGACCGGTGAGCCTCGGGTCAGTCCGCTGCTGTACCTGCGGGAGGGAAACCGGATCGTGCTGATCGCCTCCAAGGGCGGCTCGGCCAGTAACCCGATGTGGTACCTGAACCTCAAAGCCAATCCGAAGGTATCCGTACAGATCAAAGACGAGGTGCTCAATCTCACCGCACGGGATGCCACCGAGGAGGAACGGGCCCGTTACTGGCCGAAGATGGCGGCGATGTACACCAGTTTCGACGACTACCAGTCCTGGACCGACCGGGTGATCCCGGTCGTCATCTGCGATCCGTAACTCAGGCGCCGTACACGGGCACGGGCGGACGGCCATCGGCCAGCAGGCTTCTCACGACAGGACCGAGTTCCCATGGCTCCCACCGCGCGCCCTTGTCGACCTCGGCACCGTGCTGCCAACCCTCAGCAGCGCGGATGATGCCTCCCTCCACCTCGAACACCCGCCCGGTGACGTCGGCGGACTCGGTGCTGCCCAGCCACACCACCAGCGGCGAGATGTTCTCCGGTGCCATCGCGTCAAAGCCGTTGTCCGGCTTGGCCATCATCTCGGCGAACACCGTCTCGGTCATCCGGGTCCTGGCGGACGGCGCGATCGCATTCACCGTCACCCCGTAGCGACCCATCTCGGCGGCGGCTACCAGGGTCAGCGCCGCGATACCGGCCTTGGCCGCGCTGTAGTTGCCCTGGCCGACGCTGCCCTGTAATCCGGCACCTGAACTGGTGTTGATGATGCGGGCATTGACCGGATCGCCCGCCTTCGACAACGCCCGCCAGTAAGCGCCGGCATGCCGCATCGTCGCGAAGTGGCCCTTGAGGTGCACGGCGATGACGGCGTCGAACTCCCCCTCGCTGGTGTTGGCGATCATCCGGTCACGGACTATTCCGGCATTGTTGACCAGCACGTCGAGTCCACCGAAGGTGTCGATCGCGGTCTGGATCAGTCCGGCAGCTTCATCCCAGTCCGCCACATTGGCGCCACTGGTCCCGGTTTCGCCCCGGGCGAGGAGGATTTCGTCGCCGCCGGCCTGGGCGGCCCTGCCCCCCCCCGCCGGTGAACCGTCGAGGCCGACGCCGATGTCGTTGACCACCACCCGGGCGCCCTCCGCGGCGAAGGCGAGCGCGTGTGCCCGCC
>JAHBAP020000549.1 GCA_018500005.2 Mycobacterium sp.
CGGGATCATCGGGTCGGCCGCGATAGCCGTCAGCCGCCCGCGGGACCGGGGCCGCATCAGGGCCACCCCGATGCTGGTGTGGGCGGCCCCGAACCCGGTCGTGTAGGGGCGGATCTCCAGATTGCCGGTGGCCAGGACGGCCTCCAGCACCGGATGGCCCGGCGCACTCGGCCAGTCGGTGGCCAGCACCCACTCCGGATGGTCCTGGCAGTTCCGGCCGACCGGCAGGTCGGCGATCACCGGGATTCCCAGTGCCGCAAGCATCTCGGCGGGTCCAATCCCGGAGACCAGCAGCAGGTGGGCCGATTCGATCGCGCCGGCCGACAGCACCACCCGGTCGGCGTCGATCCGGACCGGACCGGCCGGTCCGATGGCCTCCACCCCGGTGACCCGACCAGCCTCGATCACGAGACGACCGACCCGGGTATCGGGCAGCACGGTGAGGTTGGGTCGGCCGAGTACGGGTTCGAGGAACACCGCGCCGGGTCCGCGACGACGGCCGCCGGCGATGTTGAGCGGCACGGCAGCCACGGCGAATCCGGCCGCGTCGACGGCAGCCGCGAATGCCGCTGTGCTGGAGGCACACTGGCGCTGCGGCCGAGGATCGAGGCGAGCTTCCACGGCGCGGTAGTGCGGTTCGACTTCGGCCCAGGACCAACCCGGCGGGGCGTCGTCGAAGTCCGCCGGAAGGGCGCGCCAGAAGTAGCCGCCGTTGATCGCACCCGATCCCCCGACCACCGCACCGCGGACGATCGCGGCGCCGTCGGTGGCGGTCAGCATGGCCCGGTAGTGCCGGGCGACCGGACTGTCCGGTCCGATCGGCAGCATGGCGGAATCGTCGGTGACTGCCCGGATGACGGGGTCGGTGCGACCGGGGCCAGCCTCCAACACCGTGACCCGTCGCTGCGGATCGGTCGAGAGACGTTCGGCGAGAACCGATCCGGCGCTGCCGGCCCCCACGATGAGGACGTCGGTCACCTGATATCGGGGCTCAGCGGTCGCAGGGTTCGCTCGCGCAGCACTCCCCGCCATAGCCCGGCCCCGTAGGCGATGTCGTCGAGGCGCTTGAGGACCAGATGGCTCAACGGGCCGATCGGCATGGTTCCCGCCTCGAACTGCCGGCTGCGGGTAACCCTGTCCCTGACAGCGTCGATCAGTGCCGCCGCTAGCACCACCCGCCTGGCACGTTGGGACAGCACGGCGGCGACGGCGGCGACCGGCCAGTACGGGCGGCAGATCGCCGAGGCCAACTGCAGCCCCCCGTAGCCCAGACCACGGGCGGCAAGGACAGCGGTCTCGGCAACGCTCAAGTCGCTGCGGCAGACGGTGCCGGTGACCTTGCGGGTGTGCAGGCCGGCGAACACCGCGGCCGCCAGTAGACCGGTCAGCGATCCGGTGGCCACCGAAATCCAGGTCAGCAGACTGAACAACGGAATGACCACGGGCGCGGAATTCGCCCGATGACGCAGCGCCAGCGGGGCAGCCGACCCGCCGTAGAACGCTCTGCGGGACAACCACTCTCGCGCGCCGGTGCGGTGTTCGTGGGCGACCAGCGCGACCGGTTCATAGCGCAGCCGTGCGCCGCCGGCCAGGAGCCGCCAGCACAGGTCGACATCCTCACCGGAGTGCAGCGCCTCGTCGAACCCGCCGATGTCGACTACGGTCGCGCGCCGGCAAACGATAGCCGCGCTGGGTACGTAGGAAACCGGGCCGTAGGGCGTCACCGGGGCTTCGCGCTCGCCGAGGTCCAGGGCCGAATGCATTGCCTCGTAGCGGGCGATCAGGCTGCCACCCGGATGCAGGGCCACGATCCGTGGCGCGGCCAGGGCGACGGTCGGGTCCGCGAAGTGGCCGAGCAGTGCCTCCAGCCAGCCCCGCCGGGGCAGCACATCGGCGTCCAGGAAGGCCACGTAGTCGGTCCGGCAACGGGTCAGTCCGGTGTTGCGGGCGGCGGCCGGGCCGCGACTGATCGGATGCCGCAGGATCTCGACGTCGGCGCCGCCGACATCGCCCGCGTTCACCGGGATCGCCGAGCCGTCATCGACGACCACCACCCGGATGCCGCGCAGGGCCGTCACCAGTCGATGCAGTCCGACGGCGTTGTCGCGGACCGGAATCACCACGGTGACGTCGCGGTGGGACGGTCCCCCGGCCGGCCGGGGATGAGCCACGGTCGAGTCGAGCAGCGCGCGGGCCAATTCGGCGGAGGTCGCGTCGTGGACCTGAAGGCGGCCGTTCTGGAGCATGTTCCGGGCGGCCGGCGCCAACCGCAGCAGTCGGGTGGGTGATCCGCCCAGCAGTGCCGAACCCCCGCCCACCGTCCTGACCCGGCGGTCGATCTGGACGGCGAACCCGTCCGGCAACCGGGTCACGACAGCATCCCGTCCGGGCCGGGCGCCCAACGTCGCACCCGGTGCAGGCAGTCTTGGACCATTCCGGAGAAGATCCGCTCCCCTTCCTCCGCGGTGGCCGTGGTCGGATCACCCAGCACGCCGGACGGACTGACCGCGGCCATCCCCGCTCTGCGCAGCGCGGGCATCAGCGCGACAAGCGGTTCAGTGTTACCCGGGGCCAACCGGTCCGCCAGCACCAGTGCGGGGCAAAGATGCAGCAGCACAGAGGTTTCGGTATGCCCGGCGTGAGCGTCGACCGCATCCGCGCATCCGCCGGCCCAGGCCACCTCACGGCCTTCACTGCGCAGCGTCGTCACGGCTGGGCGCAGCGCATCGAGATTGCCGCCGTGCCCGTTGACGAACACGACGCGGTCGGCCCAGTCGCACGCCGAGCGGGCGTACTCCACCAGCACTGC
Organism: Mycobacterium sp.; assembly: GCA_018500005.2. GTDB lineage: Bacteria > Actinomycetota > Actinomycetes > Mycobacteriales > Mycobacteriaceae > Mycobacterium. The sequence goes on from JAHBAP020000549.1 coordinate 2,810, forward strand.
GCCCAGTGCGGCGGTGCCGATCGAGACGGTGCCGGCGAACCCCTGGTGCTCACCGGCGGCACCGTAGGCGATGGCCGGAGCCAGCAGATGGCCGAGTCGTTCGGCGACGCGCCGGGCCAACGCCGTCGCGATGCGGGTATCGGTGTCGAGTGGGAGGTGCGGACCGTGCTGCTCAATCGAGCCGACCGGGACGACCAGGGTGGGAGCAGTTCCCGCCACCTGGCCGGAGGAGCACTCCCCCAGGTTCACTAGCCGCCCAGGGTTCGGGTGAATCCGGCCGGGATCAGGATGTCCTCACGGGTGAGGTCGTGGACGGAGGACTTCCCGATTCCGCGGAGCGCCGAATCGATTCCGCCGCTCATGATGTCCAGAACGTTTTCCACACCGGCCTGCCCGGCCGCGGCCAGACCCCACAGGTAGGCCCGGCCGATCATCACCGCACGGGCCCCCAGCGCCAAGGCCTTGACCACATCACTGCCCCGCCGCACGCCGCCGTCCAGAAGGACCTCGATCTGGCCGCCGACGGCGTCGGCGATGGCCGGCAGCGCCCGGATCGACGCCGGGGTGCCGTCAAGGTTGTTGCCGCCGTGGTTGGAGACTGAGATCGCCGAAACACCGGCGTCCACAGCACGTTTGGCGTCATCGACGCGCATCACACCCTTGAGCATGAACTCGCCGCCCCATAGTTCCCGGATCCACGCGATGTCGTCCCAGGTCGGCGGCGGGGTGCCCATCCACTCGCCGTAGGCCTCGAAGAACGGCGGGCCGTCCGCACCACGGGCGGCCTGGTTGGGAACGGTGAGCGACGGCGGCTTGAGAGTCTTGGCCCATTCCAGGAACCAGCGCGGCCGGACGAGGCCCTGAGGCGCCATCTTGACGGCGGTGAGGTAGTCCATCTTCGGCGGGATCTTCGGACTTCCCCAGTCCCGGCCGTGCGAGAAACTCCAGTCGGTGGCGACGATCAGGCCGACCGCCCCGGCAGCGCGCGCCCGCTCCACCCGGCGCGTGATGGCCTCGCGGTCGCCGAGCCAGTAGATCTGGAAGAAGGTCTTGGGGTTGACCGCGACGACTTCTTCGATCGGCTTGCTCGCGAACGACGACAGGCCCATCGCGGTGCCGCGGGCGGCCGCCGCACGTGCGACGGCGACTTCACCGTCGGGATTCACCGCCTGGACGCCGGTCGGCGAGATCACCACCGGGAATGGGATGTCCTGGCCCATCACGGTTGTCGCCAGATCACGCTTCTCGGTGGCACCGATGACATGCGGGGCGAAGCCCAACTCACCGAACGCCTCGACGTTGTCGGAGTAGGTCACACCTTTCTCACTGCCGGCCAGCAGAGCGGCGTAGACACCCTTGGGCAGTCGCTTCCTGGCGCGCTCCTGCGCGACGGCGACGGTCTCGAACCAGACATCACGGGCCATTAGACGGGGCTTTCGTTGCAGGGCTTGGAGGGCGCCTTGGCAGGTGGCCGGGCCAGGGTCAGCAGCACGGTGCGGGAATGGTCGACCCGGGGGCGCGGGGTCTCCCGATCGGCGGCGAGGGCGGTTTCGCCGAATCCCTGCACGCATTCCGGATCCGGGCCGTCGATCGGAAGTCCGGTGAAGAACTTCGCTGCCATGCAACCACCGCGGCAACTGTCGTAATGACCGCAACCCGAACAGGCACCGGCCGACTGCGGGGAGCGCAGTTCGGTGAACAGCGCGGAGTTCTTCCACACCTCGCCGAAGCCCTGGGGACTGCCGGACTCATTGGCGGACAACACGTTTCCGGCCAGGAAGCGGTCATGGATGGCGAACGGGCAGGCATAGACGTCACCGACCGGATCGATCAGGCACACCACCCGACCGGCGCCGCACATGTTCAGTCCGGACAGCGCGCCGGGCTGTCCGAGGCCGGACAGGTGGAAGAACGAGTCCCCGGTGAGTACCCGCTCGCCGTGCTCGACCAGCCAGTTGTACAACTGCACCTGTTGCTCGGCGGTGGGGTGCAGTTCGTCCCAGACGTCGGCACCGCGACCGGATGGCCGCAACCGGGTGATCCGCAGCGTCGCACCGTAGCGGTCGGCCAGCGCCTTGAACTCGTCGAGTTGCCCGACATTGTGCCGTGTGACCACCACCGAGATCTTGGGATCCGAAAAGCCTGCTGCAGCAAGGTTTTCCAGCGCCCGCACGGCCATCGCGAATGATCCGGTGCCCCGCACCGCGTCGTTGACATCGGCGGTGGCGCCGTCGACTGAAATCTGCACGTCGACGTAGTCGCTGGCAGCCAGTCTGGCGGCCACCTCCGGGGTGATGCGGACCCCGTTGGTGGAGAACTTCACCCCGACGTGGTGGGCGGTGGCATAGTCCACCAGTTCCCAGAAGTCCGGCCGCACGGTCGGCTCACCGCCGCCGATGTTGACGTAGAAAACCTGCATGCGCTCGAGCTCGTCGATGATCGCCTTGCACTGGTCGGTGGACAGTTCGCCGGGGTCGCGGCGACCCGAGGAGGACAGGCAATGCACGCAGGCCAGGTTGCAGGCGTAGGTCAGTTCCCAGGTCAGGCAGATCGGCGCGTCGAGTCCCTTCTCGAACTGCTCGATCAGACCGGAGGTCATGCGGGTACCAGCATGTTCGATTCGGCGAGCACATTCAGCGCGTGCAGGTATGGACCCCGCTGTCCTTGTTCCACGCCGGCAGAGGCCAGCGCAGAGGAAACGTCGGGATGGTCGGCGAGCGACTCGACCACGGCGACGATGATGCGGTTCTTGAGGAACGACAGCTTTCGGGTGCCGAAGTGGTACAGCAACGCCCCGAAAGGTTCGGGCCGCACGGCTACCTGCGGATGCAGCCGCCAGGCTCCCGGCATGAGCCCCACGAGATCGAGTGGGTGGTCGATCAGTAGACCCCGCACATCCCGTCGATGGAAACCTCTTCAACCAGGCTCTCGGTCACCAATTCGGAAGCGGTCGCGTTCTCGTTCTGGGTGGGCTCCATGTGGGAATCCTTTCGTGAAATCTCGACATTGCAGCGTCGCGACCGCCAGAATATGGCATTAGGTGCCGAAAAGGGAAGGTTTGTTTCAGTGCAGACAGCACGGCGACTCGGGCGCCGACGGACGACGACCCAGGGCCACATCGCCGAGGTGGCTCTCGAGTTGTTCGACACCTACGGCTTCACCGAGGTGAGCGTCGACGACGTGGCGGTGGCCGCCGGGATCGCCCGGCGCACACTGTTCCGCTACTACCCGTCGAAGAACGCCATCCCGTGGGCCGACTTCGATTCCCACCTGCAGCACTTCGGCGCCTTGCTCGACGGAACCGACCCTGCCCAACCGCTCCGGACGGCGCTGCGGACGGCGCTGCTGGACTTCAACACCTTCGACGATTCCGAGGCCGACCGGCACCGGCTGCGGATGCGGGTGATCCTGCAGACCGCCGAATTGCAGGCCTACTCGATGACCATGTACGCCGGCTGGCGGAACGTGGTCGCCGAGTTCGTGGCACGCCGAACTGGCTGTCGCCCAACGGATCTGGCGCCACAGACGCAGGCCTGGGCGATGCTCGGCGTAGCGATGTCGGCTTACGAGCACTGGTTGGGAGAGGGCAGCGGGGCGGCGGCGCTGCGCCAGGCGCTGGCCGACGCTTTCGACGCCGCCGGTGGCCTTTTCGCCTGAGTCGTTCGCCTCGGCTGACATCACACGTGCGACCGGGCATGGGCGATAGCCTCGTCGAGCGAACTCATCAGATGGTTCTCGTGCCGAAGCGCGTCGTAAATACCGACGTTCGCCAACAGATTGAGGTGCTCGGGTTGCACACCCTTGATGATGACGGTGATCCCGCGGGCTTCGAGTTCGTGAACGATTTCGGCGAGGGTGTGGGCGCCGGTCGCGTCGAGCATGCCCAGTTTGGACATCCGGATGATCACCACCGCGACGTTGGGATGATCGGTGTCGGTAATGGCATGGGAGAGCCGTTCGGCGGCGCCGAAGAACATCGCGCCGTCCAGACGCAGCAGGGCAATCCGCTCATCGCCTTCGCGACGGGGACCGGGCAGTTCCTCCCGGACCACGGTGCTGCGCCCAGCCACGGTGCGCAATGCGAAGAACGCCGCGACCATGATTCCGATCTTGACCGCCTCGATGAGATCGAAGCACACCGTTACCGCGGCGGTGAGCACGAAGGCGAGGGCATCCGACCTCGTCGAGTGCAGGATCTTGCCGATTGTGCTGGTCGAGACCATCCGGAAGGATGTCACCATCAGAACACCGGCCAAGGCGGACAATGGAATTGCCGATACCGGCCCCGTTGCCAGATACACGACCGCGAGAAGAAGCAGTGAGTGGACGATCGCAGCGACCCGCGTGCTGGCACCTGAGCGGACGTTGACCGCGGTTCGCGCGATTGCCCCGGTTGCAGGCATGCCGCCGAACCCACCGGCCGCCATCGACGCCAACCCCTGGCCCACCAGCTCCCGATCGGGGTCGTAGGACCCGGTGGGCGACATCGTCGCCGCCACCCGGGCCGAGAGCAGGGACTCGATCGCGGCCAGCGCGGCGATGGCCAGTGCCGCCCCGAGCAAGGTTCGCACCGCGCCCAAGTCCGCGTTCGGGATCGACGGTGCGGGCAGGTGCGACGGAAGTTCCCCGATGGTCGCGGCATCCAGGTGCAGTCCCGCGACGGCGACGGTCGCCACCACCACCGCAGTCAGCGACTCGGGGATGCCACGGTGCAGACGCGGAAGGACGACCATGAGCAGCGCGACCAGTCCCACGACGGCCAATGTCCTGCCCGCGGCCCGCCAGTCGGCGTGGGTGACCACCTCCCAGGCCGCAGCCAAGGTGCGGCGTCCGGACGGAGCCGTCGAGCCGAAGGCGGCGGGCACCTGTTGCAGGAAGATGATGGCTGCGATCCCGAGGGTGAACCCTTCGATCACCGGCCACGGAATGAAGGTC
>JAHBAP020000610.1 GCA_018500005.2 Mycobacterium sp.
CCCCTCCAATAGCCCGCCCGCCTGGAGGGTTGCCGGGGTGTGCGGCATCCCGTTGCGGGGCGCCTTGGCGAATCCAAGAGGCCGGCCGCCGCGGGCGGGCGAATCCCGCCGGGCCAAGGCTACCTCTGCCGCAACACCGCGGCCGCGCCGTTCGGCGGGCATTCCGATCTCCGCCTCCGCCGCCCGGCGCGAAGCGTCCAGCGCCGCGGCGAGTCGGGCTTGACGCGCCGCGGCAGCGGCTTTCAACCGTTCCAGGGCGGCGATCCCGTCAACCAGTTCGGACTCCGCGCCGCCCGGGTCGAACACCGTTAAATCGAACATACGTTCTATTCTAGGCGGCCGCCCGACAATTTACTTCAGGCCGATCTCCCGGGCGATGAGCATCAACTGGACTTCAGTGGTGCCCTCACCGATCTCGAGGATCTTGCTGTCCCGGTAGTGCCGGGCCACCGGGTACTCGTTCATGAACCCGTATCCACCGTGGACCTGGGTGGCGTCCCGGGCGTTGTCCATGGCGGCCTCGCTGGCGACAAGCTTGGCGATGGCCGCCTGCTTCTTGAACGGCTTGCCGGCCAGCATCAGGGCGGCCGCGTCGTAGTAGGCCGTCCGCGCGGCATGGGCGCGGGCCTCCATCCGGGCGATCTTGAACTCGACCGCCTGATAGCGCCCGATTGCCTGGCCGAAGGCCGTCCGCTCCCCCGCGTACTTCACACACTCGTCGACACAGCCCTGCGCGACACCGGTCGCGAGTGCGGCGATGGCGATCCGGCCCTCGTCGAGGATCTGCAGGAAGTTGGCGTAGCCGCGGCCCCGCTCACCGAGCAGGTTCTCCTCGGGAACCCGGACATCGGTGAAGGACAGCGGGTGGGTGTCGGAGGCGTTCCAGCCGACTTTGTCGTAGGCGGGTTCGGCGACGAATCCGGGTGTCGGGACCGGCACCATGATGGCCGAGATCTCGCGGCGGTCCCCGACCGTGCCGGTGACGGCGGTGACGGTGACCAGTTTGGTGATATCGGTTCCGGAGTTGGTGATGAACTGTTTGGAACCGTTGATCACCCAATGGCCGCCGTCCAGACGTGCGGTGGTCTTGGTGGCGCCGGCGTCGGTGCCGCCGCCGGCTTCGGTCAGTCCGAAGGCACCCAGGGCAGCACCACTGGTGAGCATCGGCAGCCATTCCTGCTTCTGCGCCTCAGTGCCGAAGCGGTAGACCGGCATCGCCCCCAGCGATACACCGCCCTCCAAGGTGATGGCCACGCTCTGGTCGCCCTTACCGAGTTCCTCCAGGGCCAGGCACAGCGCGAAGTAGTCCCCGCCCATACCGCCGTACTCCTCGGGGAAAGGCAGGCCGAACAGGCCCATATCGGCCATACCGGCGACGACCTCGTACGGGAAGGAGTGCTCGGCATCGTGCTTGGCGGAAACGGGTGCGACGACCTCACGGGCGAAATCACGCACCGTCTTGGCCAGTTGCTGATACTCATCCGGAAGCGTTGCAGTGGAAAGAAATTCAGTCATGGTTACCCCTCTGTAATCGCAGCGATGCGGGCCAGCGGCTGGCCCACTTTGACCTGGTCCCCGACAGCGACGAGCAGTTCGACGACACCGTCGACCGGCGAGCGCAGCGAGTGCTCCATCTTCATCGCCTCCACGGCCACCACCACTGCGCCGGCCGCGACCGTCTCGCCGTCGGCAACTCCGACGGCGACCACCGAGCCGGGCATCGGGCTGAGGAGCTCGGCGTCGCCGCTGTGTTCCTCGTCGGGTCGCACCGGTTCTTCGCGAACCTCCTGCACCGCGACGGTCCGTCCGGATCCGGCCAGCCAGATCTGATGATCGGCGGCGGCCACGGTGTAGGTGCGGCGTACCCCGTCGAGGATCACCACCAGCGTCGCGTCATGCAGTTCTGCGGTCAGGGTCCGATCCGGTCCGTCCTCGATGCGGACGTGCGCGACGTTCGGGGCACCGGTGATGTGGACGTGCTCGGTGCGCTCGCCTGCCCGCAACCGCAGGGTGGTCGGTGCCGCCCGACCGATCCGCCAACCGGAGGGCATGTCCCACGGGTCGGCCGGCGAGGCCGGCCAGCGCTCCAGCCAACGGTAGGCCGCTGACGCGATGAACTCCTCGTCGTCGACCGGTGCCGGTCGGTAACGAAGTTGTTCGAGAAGTCCGGTGTCGAGACGCCCGGCGAGCACGTCGGGATCGGACAGCACGAACCGCAGGAAGTCGATGTTGGTGCCGACACCAAGCACCGCGGTCGATGCCAGTGCGTGATCCAGACCGCGCACGGCGGCGGCCCGGTTCTCGGCGCAGACGATGACTTTGGAGAGCATGGGGTCGTAGTCACTGCCGATGGTCATTCCGGCCGACAGGCCGGAATCGACGCGTACGCCTGCGCCGGTCGGTTCGACAACGTCCAGCACCGGCCCGCCCGTCGGCAGGAATCCCGCCGCGGCATCCTCGGCATAAACCCTCGCCTCGATCGCGTGCCCGCGCATCTCGACGTCGTCCTGACCGGCGGTCAACCGCTCCCCCGCGGCGATCCGGATCTGCCACTCGACCAGATCCCACCCGGTGACCATCTCGGTGACCGGGTGCTCCACCTGAAGGCGGGTGTTCATCTCCATGAAGAAGAACTCGTCGGGCCGGTCGGCGGAGACGATGAACTCCACCGTGCCGGCGCCGCGATAGTCGACGCTGCGGGCGGTGTCGCAGGCGGCCGCGCCGATGCGGGCGCGGGTGGCTGCATCCAGCAGTGCCGAGGGCGCCTCCTCGATGACTTTCTGATGACGGCGTTGCAGACTGCATTCACGCTCGCCCAGATGCAGCACGGCTCCGTGGTCGTCGGCCAGCACCTGGACTTCTATATGCCTGGGGCGCAACACGAACCGCTCCAGGAACAGGGTGTCGTCACCAAATGCCGCGCCAGCCTCCCGACGCGACGCCGCCAGCGCGCCCGGCAGTTCGGCGGGATCGTCCACGCGCCGCATTCCCTGGCCGCCGCCCCCGGCCGATGGCTTCACCAGCACCGGGAACCCGATCCCCTCGGCCGCGGCGATCAGATCGGCATCGGTGAGGCCGGGTTCGGCGATACCCGGCACGATCGGAACACCGAAGGCCGACACCGCGGCTTTGGCGGCGATCTTGTCACCCATGGTGGCGATGGCCCCGGCAGGCGGGCCGATGAACACCAGTCCGGCCTGTTTGAGGGCGGCCGCGAAAGCCGCGTTCTCCGAAAGGAATCCGTACCCGGGATGCACCGCCTGCGCACCGGCGCTCAGCGCCGCGGCGACCACCGCCTCGATGTCCAGGTAGCTCTGCCGGGCCGGCGGCGGACCGATGCGGACGGCGACGTCGGCTTCGACGACGTGACGCGCACCGGCGTCGGCGTCGCTGTAGACCGCGACCGACCGGATACCCATCCTCTTCAGGGTCCGAATCACGCGGACGGCGATCTCGCCGCGGTTGGCGACCAGAATGGTGTCGAAGGTTCTCATCATCACATCCGGAAGACGCCGTAGGAGATGGGTTCGATCGGCGCATTAGCGGTGACCGAAAGCGCCAGGCCCAGAACGGTTCTGGTGTCAGCGG
>JAHBAP020000401.1 GCA_018500005.2 Mycobacterium sp.
CCATAGGCCTTCGAGGTGCTGATCTGACTGCCGCTTGACCCGGTCAAAGCCGTCGTCGGTGAGGCAGTCGACGGCGACCGCGAGGTCGCGCCGGAATTCGTCAAGCACGATGCGGCACAGTTCTTCTCGCTGAACGGCATCAGCATCGCGCAGCGGCTGATATGTGCGTCCCCACAGCGCGGTATCGGCGGCAATCTCTGGTAGCGACTCGTAGCCGATTCGCATCAGCCCCGTCTGCTCCAGATTGGGCATGGTGATGCGCCAACCTCGTTGCAGATCGGAATACAGGCGGTATTCGATGAACTCCTTGAATGCGCGCTCGGCCGCCGACCGCGCACCGTAGACGGCTTCGGGGTTGGCGGCGTAATCCTCAAATCTCAGGCCCAGGCTTTCGACGACTCGCTGCGCTACGTCGTCGTGCCGCAGGCTGCCGTTCTGCAAAGCCCGTTGAATCGCGCCACGCAACTGCACCATTTGGACGAAGTCGTTGAAGTGCCCCGCCTGGAGGCTGGCATCCTGACGGTTGTCGACAAAGGTCAACAATTTCCGGGACTCCGCGCTGAGTTCCTCGGGTGGGATCTTGTCCAGCGATCGCACGATAGACGTGCTCAGCACCGTAACCGCGGAGCTTCGCCCCTCGGCATCGAGCGTCGCAAGCTTGGCGAAGTCACTTCCGCGTGCCTGTTCGTAGGAAACCTTGCAGCGCAAGCAGAACCGGAACGGTGCCGGGACAAACGCCGCGTCGATGCCTCCACTGGTCACCTCGCTACCGCCGACGTCAACCTTCACCCGTCGCGGCAGGTACGGGCGGCGGCGGTCGGTCACCTCTCCGTCAGAAAGCCACGAGTCCGGAAGTCGGCCCTCCAGAAGGGGATCCAGCGGCCAGGGCTGTGGTGTGGAGATGTACAAGTAGCCGTTGGCCTGGTCACCGCCGCTCGCGTCGCGGTCGCGCCGAGGCCGGTAGATCACCTCGGATCCCTCGGTGGTCCGTGAAACCACCATGTACTCCTGACCGCACTCCCGGCAGAACGCCAATGGCATCAGCACGTGGTCCGGTTGATCGGGCACCGCAATCTGATACTGCGAGGTGACGTGCCGCCGCGCCTCCTCCTCGATCGACACATAGACGGTGTCGCCCTTTGAGAGGAACTGATGCAAGCGGAACGCGAACAGCGGACGGCCCGTTTCGGGATTGCGAGCAGCGGAGCCGGCCAGAAGCGTGGCGCGGATCGCTTCGGCACTTTCATCCACGGTTCGGCCGGTCAGATCCGCCAACCGTGCTGCGGACTCACGCACCCGGGCCGGCTTTTGCCGGATCACCCGGCCCGAAGTCGGCTCCAGCGCCAGTCCGAACGTCGTCTCGATCCACGACGCCAGCGAGGACTCCGCCAGTTCGTCATAGCTGCCGCCCGCTCCGCCGGCTCGGATCTCCCGGGACAGCTCATCAACATCGTCGGAGACCCCGGACGTGGCATGGTCGAGTGTTTCGCCGATTACTCGGTCGGGGGTGACTTCCGTGCCGAACAATCCCGTCGCCACTTCGGCAACTACGCGACGTTGGTCGGCTTCAGTGCCGGCGCTGGCCATCGTCGCCGAGGTACCCACACACGGCATGTCCGGTGAGCTGCATGCGTCGCGCACTCGGCGGACGAGCATTGCGACGTCCGCTCCTTGTCGTCCGCGATAGGTGTGGAGTTCGTCGAGAACAAGGAACTCCAGTCCTTTGGCTGCCTCAACGAGCTTTCGACGCTCTTCAGGACGGGTGAGCATCAACTCGAGCATCACGTAGTTAGTGAGCAGAATGTCCGGCGGATTGCGGAGGATGGCCGCGCGCTGTTCGCCCCTCTCCTGACCGGTGTACCGGGCGAAGGTGACCGGTTCCTTGCCGTCGCCGTAGCCGAAGCGCAGGAACTTCTCTAGTTCACCGACCTGGCTGTTAGCCAGGGCATTCATCGGGTAGACGATGATCGCCTTGACCCCGGGCCGGCGCGGCTCTTGCCGGAGCACGCGGTCAACGATCGGGATGATGTAGGCCAGCGATTTGCCGGAGCCGGTGCCCGTGGTGAGGACGTAGCTCTTGCCTGATCGGGCTATTTCGATGGCCTCGCGCTGGTGGCGATGCAGGGTGATGGAACGGTCGCCCGTGTCGTTGATGTCATTTTTGGGGCGGAAGATTCTGGCGCATTCCTTGTGGAGCAGCCCTTCTCCGACGAGGTCGTCGATCGAGCCTCCGGAAGCGAAGGTCGGGTTCAGGGACAGCCAGGGCTCGGGCCACTGCTTGCCCTCAGCGAGCTCGTCGTGGACGTACTGGGCGATCCGCGGGTCGAGCGGCGTGACTGAGCTGGTGGTGAAGGACTTGTAGTCGTCGATTAGCTGTCGGTGGACCTTGAAAATGTCCATGGTGTCCCGCGCCCCCTTTCCCACCGGTCGAACAGCCTGAACATACCGGCGCGCCGCTTAGACGGTCAGCAACTTCAGTCGGCCCCGCTGCTACCCGATCTTGCTGGGAGGCTCAGACATCTGCCCAACCGCGCCTAATCGGGGAAGTGCCTGGGCAGTCATGGATCCTCGCTGGTCGGTGAGTCATAGGCTCTGACCGCTGTAATGACCTGACGACCAACCTCGGTGAGTTCCATTGGGCGCCCCGTTTGGGCTCGAACGAGAAGCTTGCTCCCGATTTCGCGCTCCAGCCGACTGATCTGGGCCGACAGGACCGCCTCCGAGGTCTCTAGCTCAGCTGCTGCTTCCGTAAGGGTCGCAAACGCCGAGAGCTGGGCAAAGCGTTGTAGCCGCTGCAAGCCGCCCGAGCCCTGCAGGGCTGGCCTGATGAGTTCGGGCGCTTCGGCGGATTTTCGCGTCGCGGCAAGTGCGTCTTCGTGACTGCGTCCGCCTCGGCCCCGCAATGGGATGCCGGCCACGTGGGCCCAGCGCGTCACCGTGGCGGTACTCACGCCGCAGTCTTCGGCGATGGCGGGTAGTGGCCGGGACTGATTCACGTACTGGTCGTAAAGCCACTCTGGATCGTAAGCGTGGCCGGACGGGCGACTGGGTTTCCGCAGTGGGACTCCGTAGTCGGCGGCGAGACGAGCGATGGTCTGCCGGCTGACTCCGACCGACGCTGCGACTTCCCGGAGCGACTGGCCCCGGCGGTGGTAGAGATCGCGGAGCCGCTCTTCTGTGAGCACCTTCTTCGCGTAGCGGAATGCGCCGGCACGTCGCGGTGTCGCGCCCGTTTGATCAGTGCTACCGGCGAGCAAGGTCTGGATCGGATGGGTCTGGAGGATGTAGCGAACCGTGTCTAGCGTCGTGTCCACCTCCGCTGCGATGTCTCCGAGACGAACTCCCGACCGGGTGCGCTTCTGGATCTCCTGAATTGACAGTGTGTCGGGATCGGGGCCCGGTAGCCGGAGATCCTTCAGGAGGGTGGTGATCGGTGGAGTCCATTGCACTGGTTCGTCTTCGATGCCGTTGTCTCGCAGGAACTTGCTTGCATAACTGTTGAGTTCGTCGGCAAGCTCCGTGGTGAGGTAGCGAGGGAAGTCGGCAACTTTGGTTGTGGCCCCATAGCCCTCCGGCGGGAAGGGGCCTGAGGCGGCTGGCATTCCGCTGAGTGTTTCGAAGAGATAGCGTCGGGCGGTCCTGGCGCGGGCGGTGTGTCCGCCCGGTGTCGCGGTGTCGCGGGAGATGCCTGACCACTCGTGGTCGGGCAGGAGTTCGGTGTAGTCGAGGTACCTACGCCGGTGGTAGTCGATCGGTGGTGGGTGCCGATTCAGGTAGTCGGCCATTCGGATGAGTGCTGTCAGGATGCTGGCCCAATTGGGGTCTGCCTCAAGACCTTGAAGCACGTAGGAGACAGCGTGCCCGCTGACGGGGCTGCGCAGCAGTTCCGTCGCTTGAGCCAGGGTGTGCTTACTGTTGACGAGCAGGACGGCGGAAGACAACGCGGGTCGCAATTCCTTTTGGGTGCGTGTCGGAATCGCCAGGGGCAGGGACCACGCCGGCCAGAGCATGGTCGGCAATCGGGCGGCGAACGCAGCGGTGCCGCTGCTGGTTCTGGTTGGTCTGGCGGGAAGGTCGGATCCGAGTCGGTACCGCAGTTGGTCACTGGGGTTGAGTACGGGTCCTAGGGCAGACAGTTGGATGCCGGTCAGGACTGTGGAGGTGTCGCGGCACCACCCGACATTGGTTGCGCTCACGGACTTCCCGGTGTTGCGGGTCGTGGTGATGAGCCAGCGCAGTCTGTCCCCGGCGCCGTGGATGTCTGTGGATGACAGTGTGTTCAGGGCGATCAGGATGCCGGCCGCAACCGTGGCGGCTGTGACACCCGCTGTCAGCGCTGATCTTGTGGCCCGCTGCGCGGACTGATCCGGGAATCCGTTGGTGCCCATGGTGGGGTCGTAGTGGGCGAACAGATCCTGCGGAATGCGCCTTTCGATATCGGCGGTGCCACCGTAGGCGAGGGCCCGGGTGGCGATCGCGCGGATGTCGGCCAGGACGTTGCATTCGCGCTGCGGCCATTGCTGGTAAAGGCCGAATGTCTTTGGAATAGATGCGATAAGACGGTCGATCGTGTTCTGAGCACCGATCACGGGGTGGCGCGCCGACAGGGCCAGTGTGTCGATCTCTCTCAGGTCGGCCAGGCAGCGTGGGGCGCTCGCGCCCAGCGCCCCCGTGGCGGGGTTGGCGCACAGCCCCGGTTGCGGAACGGACTGCCCGATATGTGGTCGAATGCGCTGCGGCTTTCCGCATTCCGGGCAAATGTCGGCGAGTAACCGTCTATGGACAGTGCACGCAAAGGTCAGTTCAAGCCGCCACGACAGTTGCCAGCGACCCCCGGTTTCCGCGAGACATTCCGGGCAGAAACGTGAGCCGCGAACTTGGCTCCAGGCGGACTGGCGGGTGGTCGTGGCTTTCCGGGGGTCGATGTGAAGAGCACGCCCGGAGTACCAGTCCAACGTCATCGCACGAATGCGATCGGCGGCGGTCTCGGTCGCGTCACTGATCGAGCACTGCTGTTCGGGGGTCAGTCGAGCAACCCACCGTCCGGCCCCTTGTTGGTTTGCCGTGGGCAATCCGACCGCCACGAGGAGGTCGCCGAAGCCGCTGCAGGTGCGATGCGCGAGGGCCTCGAGCCAGGAATCGAGGGCCTCACCGTTGGCGGGTTCCAACCGGATGGGCAGGGTGCGCGTCCACGTCATGATCGTCCTACTTGCGGCGAGTTCGTCCGCTGGGCTTCTGCACTTTTGTAGTGAGACGATGCGCGCTGAAAGCCGCCTCCAGTTCCTTCCGTGCTTTCTCCGAAGCTTCATCGTTCTTCACGTTGTCCATGAGCTCGCGAGTAAGGGCTTCAGCACTTGTGCGGATCGCCCGTTGGCATCCGCGGTTGATCAAGGTCATCAGTGAGCCGATATGCCCTGTGCTTCGGGCGAACAGGTAGTCAGAGAGCTCGTCGGCGAGCATGCCAGTTCGCTTGTCGGCAAGGACGACGCGCTCTTCCAGTGCGAGCAGCATGTTGCGCCAATCACGGCGACCCTGTTCGGTGCTGATCTCGAAGGGTTCCATCCCGAGGCGAGTGGTTCTTCTTCCGGTTTGAGCCAGGACCGCATCGCTGTAGGAATCGCCCTCGGAGAACAGGCCGCGCGCTTCCAATCCCACACCGACGTAGATCAGCGTGATCGGGAAATCGTTCGCGATGTGCTTGAGGCTGTTGCTGACCTCCACTCCGGCGCGGTTTCCCCAACGCAGAAAGTGGATTTCGTCCACGATGAGGATCTTGGTCTCGCAATCCAGCACGCACCCCAGGACGCGTTCGGCGAAGGCGTCGGCATTGCCGCTGGAGATGCCCGGGTGACCATAGAAGGACAACATGGCCTTGTAGAGGGATTTGGTACCGGTGGTGCCTTTAAGGCCGATCCGGCAGACCGGCCAGCGTTCGTTCCCGTCGACGGTGCGATCACCGTTGTCCCCGACTTCACGCAGGTGGAACTTCTTGGCGAAGTCGAGCACCGCCGTGGTCTTGCCGAGTCCGGGAAACGCATCCAGCGCAACCGCACCCTTGGCTTTGTCGCCGTCTTGAAGGTTGCTGTCGACAATGTCCCAGAGGTCTTCCTGGACGGATGCGAACTGCGGCGTGCGGATCGGGCCGAGGTTGGCGTGCCATTCCCGTCGGCTCTTGTCGTAGCCGTTGCGGGCCTCACCGCTGAGGGCTGTCAGGGCCTTTCGGGAAAGGCTTTCGGGCTGGGGCCTTTTCGGTGCTGTGACGAATGCCAGCCAGCCCTCTTTCCATGCCAGGGTGAGGTTGTCCAGCTTCAGCCGGCGCGCCGGTTTCGACGGCCTTGCCATTACGCGTCCTCGTAGGAATCGGCGTAGAACTCCGTCACCTCGACTACGTCGACATCCTCTTCGTCGTCATCGTCGTCACCGGATTCCGGGTAGCCCACCATGTCGTCTCCGGCGCCGTCTTCGGCGTCTTCGCCGGGCTGTGCCCGGTCGAGTACCCGTCGGACCGACGGCAGCGCACTAACCTCCGCCTCATCTCCGGGAACGGCGCTGTCGAGGAGAGCGTCCTCGCGGGAGAGTCGCAGTGCCATGCGCCGCTCAGCGAGGGTTGTACCCAGGCCCAAGTTCCAGCGCTCAAGCAGATCTGCCAGCGCGATCCGGTCATCGGGATAGCGATACTTCGCCGCTGCCCGCTTGCGGGCAAAGGCAAGCTGGTCCTCACTGATGGGCCTGTGGAGCGATCCCGCGTGTTCCCATGGCAGTGTGTGCCACTGGCGTGTGCCAGGGTCACGGAAGTAGACCCGTGTGATGTCATCGGGGTTGTATTGAAACGGCCAGCGCCCATTCGCTTTACCACCATAATGGCTCTTCGTCAGCCGCTTTCCGTTCAGTGACGGTCCGTTGTAGCGACGTCTCTTGATGTCGATGCCGTAGGGCTCGATCGTGCGCCACGCCGTGGGGAGAAACTCGTAGGCGAGGTCGGGGTCGCGTGGGGCCTCGATGTAGCCGGCGGCGGCGATGCCGTGTTCGAACATGTCCGCGGGTGAGAGTTTCAGGCCGGGGACCCTCGGATCGAAGAGCGAGTCATGCGGGCGGTTGTGATAGACCACGGCGATCCATTCGCGGATGATGGCCTCAAGTTCGTCGATGAAGAAGAAGGCCTCGGATTCCGGGGCTGCCCCGCGGGAATAGATGTCGGGACCTTTATAGCCCTGTAGTGCCTGCAAGAGGTCCAGGCGCAATGTCAAGAAGAAACGCTCGAGTGGTCCCTTGTCGCGGCCAGTGCGCAGCCGTGCGGGTTGGATCGAGATGCCCATTCGTTGGCACACACTGGTGAAATGCTGGGAGAGAAAAATCATGCCGTGGTCGATGATCACGGTTTCCGGGACGATCGAGGGGCCGCCGGCCTCGACCCGTTCGCCGTCCCAGGCATCGAGGTCGATCAGGATCGACCGGGGTATTCCGTGTTCGGGCCACACCGCGTTGGGCGGCCAGTTCTCCCCCGCCGGCCGCGGACGGTAGGTCTGATACAGCACGTAAGCGGCATCGACTGACTTCGTCCCTCGCGGTGTCAACCGAACACCGACGATGCAGCGGGTGTACCAGTCCATCGCGACCGTCAGCTCCAGGTTCACCCACCGCAGGGTCACCGGGTCAAAAGCGAAGACATCCAGCGGTGTCGAATCCAGCAGCACGTATTCACCTGGGCGCGTGGGCGTGAGTCTCCCGTACACGCCCGCTGGACGTTGGGCGATCTCCCGGTTGCGTTTGGTGCTGTGGCTGAACACCGGAACCCTCTTGTCGAGCTCACGCAGTACTCGGTAGGCCGTCTTCTCGGCGGGCAGGGGTACAACGCCTTCCCCGTATCGCGCTATGACGCGGGCATTTGTACGCTCGATGACGATCTTCTTGGTGGGGCGCGACTGATCCTGGTGCTCGACCATCACTTCGATGGCCATCATTAGCCATCGTTCGTCGGTGGACCCGAATGGCTTGTAATGCGCGACCACGCTGTGGGCCAGACCAGCTTCACCGTAAGCGCGGTAGTCGGCCACCCACTGTTTGATCGTGCGTAGGCTCACGCCCAGTTCATCGGCCTTGGATTGGTAGCGGCGAACCTTCGGCAGGGTCGGATCGTATTCGGCTCTCGGTTCACCCGGCAGGGCCAGTTCCTCTGAGCCCGAACGAAATCCGGTCAGCACCTCCCGGATGTGGTCGGCACGCGCGGCAATAGCGTTCCTTTCTTGCTTGGTCAATGCTGAGAGGACTGCGCTGGCCGGGTCAATCGGATCGTCGGCGGATGGACCAGGGCTTTCCGAGACGAGCCGGTAGCGGCAGTCCGTGAGCAATTCCCGCATCGACATCCTCAGGTACTGCGCCGCCATGCCGTGAGAGCACAGGACAACCTCGGCTCCTGCCGGTCCGCCGGCGTGCACTTCGACGACCGTGAAGAGCTGCCCCTCGTGGATCACGCGGGTGCCTACGCCGACCCGGATGTGCGCTCCGTCGTTGTCGTTCATTTCTTCGGTCCTTTCCGGAGGATGCTGGATCGGGTGAGAGTCGTTGAGATATCCACGGCGAGTTCGGAATTCCAGATCATGTGCAGTACAGCGGAGCGAGCCATCGCCGGCGGTCGGCTGCTTGGGGCGTCGAAGGCTTCGCCGAGCGTCCTTCCCTCAAGACGCATCTGGCGGAGCTCGCAGAGTAGCGCAGGATCGAACAAGCGGGCGTTTCGATAGCCGGCCAGAAACCTGACGTTTTGAAGCTCGACCGCAGGCGCTTCAGACCAGACTTCGTAACGCCATCCGCGTGACTCCACCAGCTTGCGGGTCCAGTCCAAGGTGAACCGGACCTTCGGCTTCTCCAGCTGCCAGGCGGGCTTGACGTCGATGACGGCAGGAACGTCGTTGGTAATGAGAAGGAAGTCTGGGATGTGCTTCCGCTGCCTGCGGTTGACCACCGTCGTCAACAGAAACGGCTGAGCGACAATCCGAGTGACCGTCGGATCGAAGTCAGCCAGCATCAGCCGCGCCAGTTCGAGCCGCGACTCGTAGATCACGTGCCCCGTGTTGGTCGACGACCAATACGTGCCCGAATAGTGCCGCTGATCCATGTACCACCGGAAAGTGCGCCACGGCGCGGCTTGGGCGAGGAGGCTTCCGGTCGCCACCGCCCAGTCGATCGAGTGCTCCTCGAGGGTGTCCGCGTTCCGCAGGAATACGCGGGCATTTGATGGCGAACCCAGGGGTTCGATTGAATCCGCGGTGCCCTCCGCGGATGAAGAAGGTGAAGGCTGGCTCATCTGTCGACGCTATGCCCAGAATGGCGCCCGAGATCCGCCCGCCGAGGACAAAAATTCCCTGCAGACCCCACTGGGACAGGGGACGTGTCACCTTCCCAGTTAGCAGGCGGTTTTTCCCATCACGCCCTATCGGGGCCGCCTGAAAGACCGCCACCGTTCAGGGGACAGCGGACGTCACCGTAGGCCGGATCCGCGCTGTTGCAGTCAGCTGCCGGGATTGACCGCGGCTGCCTTGTGAATGGCGGCGCTGAGTTCGTCGTATGTGCACGGGTACCGACAAAGGGCTTTCAGCGGTCCGAGCCGAATCGTCTTCTGCACCGGCACGTCATTGTTGAGAACACTCGTCGACAGCACGTAGAACTCCCATTGCTCGACGTCGAGCGGGTCGACAGGGCGGTCCGTACCGGTGAGCAGACAGAAGACATACACCTGGGCGCTGCGGCATGGACTCGTCACGTAAGTGTCGGTCTCGGCGTCCCAGCCCGTTCTGGGGGCGATGTCGAACGCGATCTCGGAGGGCCGGGCCTGCTTCCACGCTTGCACGTAGGCCGCCGACTTCACTTCCACCCCGAAACCGTCTACCCCGATACGTCCGACGCGGAGGTCGACCTTGTCCCATTCGATGCGCTTCGTGTCGCCAATGCCGAGTGCGGTGGCCACCATGTACTCGGCCAGGACTCCGCGGGTGGTGTTCGTGAGTAGGTTGTCGTACGCCCAGGCCTGGAATTCCTGTTTGTTCAAGTAAGTCATCGTCGAGCCCCCATCGCTTGAGCGGTTCCCTTACCCAGCGTCCCCCCGCGCGGCCCAGTCGGGACCATCGACGCCAAAACGCCTCAGTCCCAGAGGATCATGCCACCAACCTGCACCCGCTGTACCTCGCAACTCGGGCAGGACTTCCGATCCCATCGCGGACTATCCGCCCCGCATGTCTCGCAAGGGAAACTCGGTGTGTTCCGAATGTCGGAGGTGATCTTCTCGCCGCGCGCAAGATTGACTCCCGCCCTGGCTCCGCCGATTCCGTGCACAGAGCAGACAACTGGGGTGAACACCTCACCGATCATTCCGCAGTTGAAATCCTCACTTGCGGTGAACCGATGTCCACACTCGCGGCACTCGTATTTATGCGCTATTCCCATTGCACGGCCCTTCCCTGTTTCAGGCCCAGGTCCGGCGGTGCGCCGAACCGGGCCATGGATGTCACGCGCGCACACTCCCGGCCAGCGGGACCACCTCGCCCCCGTCGAGGACCAACGCGACAGCGATACCGGCTTCGCTCCACAGTTCGACAATCTCGGGGTCATCGTCAATGGCCGCGCGGACGTCGTACGCCGCCAGCAGATGGCGGCGGATTTCTCGTTTGACGTCGATGTTGGACCGGAGGTCGCCGTCGCCGCGCATGTAAATGGCCGCGGGTCGGACCGGAAGATGTTCCAGCAGCCAATGATCGGTGAGATCGCGGGCCCACGCATCTCTGCCCGTGACGATGAGGATCTCGTGTCCCTGGCGGTGAAACTCCAGGCACCAGTTGACCACCGCAGCGTGCGGCGGGCACTGCGCACAGGCGTGATGGAAGGCAGCGAATCCGTCCGCTTCGGCCTGAAGGTGGGCCACCGCACTGACATCGCACAACGTGCCGTCCATATCGACAATGACTGCCGGCCTGCGGTTCAACACCCCTCCTCGGTCCGGATAACAATGTGGGCGGCGAAACACTCACGCCTACAGCGGGATCGGCAAATCCGAGCCCGCAACTACAGATTTCCGCGGCTACCTGGACAGCTCGAACACTTCTCCCCTGATCGCCCAGTCGCCACGACCGGGTTCCGGTTCGGCGGCAAGCAACTCCCCAGCGACGCAGAAGTGGTCAGAGGGATCCCACTTGACACCCTTCAGGTAAGGGGAGACCAGCCGTGGCACCCCACCCAGCACGGCGGCCCGCGGATCACGCAGCAGTCTTTCGATCTCCTGCTCGGTATCGTCGTTCCTTCCGCCCTGCGGGGGAAGGTATTC
>JAHBAP020000125.1 GCA_018500005.2 Mycobacterium sp.
ACGCGGTCGGGCTGTACTGGCAAATTCTCGGGAACTTGATCAGAAAACCGTGTAGCCGCCGTCGATGACCAGCGTCTGCCCGGTGAAGTAACTCGACCCGGGGCTCGCCAGCCATACGGCGACGGCTTCGAAGTCTGCCGGGGTGCCCCAGCGGCGTAGCGGCACCCGGGGCAGGATCTTCGCCTGGGCGGCCGGCGAGTCCAGCAGATCCTCGGTCATCGCCGCCCGCGTCCACCCCGGGACGATCGCGTTCCCCCGAATGTTGTCGCGGGCCAATTCCACCGCCAATCCGCGCGCCATGGCGGTCAGCGCCGCCTTGGCGCCCGCGTAGTGGGTGGCGAAGGCCAGTCCGTCGCTCATCGAGACGCTGCTGGTGAACACGATCGAACCGCTGCCGCGGCTCTTCATGTGGCCGGCCACCGCGCGCACGGTGAAGAACTGGCCGTCCAGGTTGACCCCCATCACCCGCCGCCACTCCTCGGTGGGCATCGTGTCGATGGGTGACGGGCGGCCGGGAACTCCGGCGTTGGCGAAACAGGAATCGATCTGGCCGAAGGTCTCCAGTGTCTGCTCGACCCCGCGCGCCACCGCGCCCTCATCCCCGACGTCGACGGTGAACGCCGCAACCGGCGCGCCGGACTGCCGCTGAAGTTCGTCGACGCAGGCTTGGTTGCGGTCGACGTTGGTGCCCCAAATGGCAACTGCCGCACCGGCTTTGTGGAGGCCGTGGGCCATGCCCTTGCCGATACCGCTGTTTCCGCCGGTCACCAGGGCGACGTGTCCGGTGAGGTCATGCCAGGGGGTCACGGGCGTTCCTTTCGCTTCGGGGGACTCAGATCATGTCGCGGGCGGTGAGCCAGCGCATGATCGGCCAGCCCGCGAAGACCGGCAGCCAAACCGTCAGCACCCGGTAGAGCAGCACGGACGGAACAGCGATCGCGGTCGGCACGCCGAAGGCCGCCAGACCGCCGATCAGGGCGGCCTCCACCGCGCCGACCCCGCCCGGGGTAGGGGCCGCCGAGGCCAGTGTTCCGCCGACCATCGTGACCACCGTGACGGTCACGAAGTTCGTCCCGCCCCCGAATGCCTCGATACTGCACCACAGTGTCAGTGCCATACCGAGAGTCGTTCCAGCGCAACCTAATACGATGATCGCGAAGCGCTTGGGCTCGCGCACCAACTCGACCAGATCGCCGCCGACCTCGTTGATCTTCGGCCGGACCGCGGTCTCCAGCCAGTGCCGCAGTTTGGGCACGAACAGGAATGCACCCACGGCGCCCAGGGCCAAGCCGCCGATCAGGTACAGCAGGGTGAGCTTGGGCACGAAATGCGACAGGTCTGCCGAGGCGCCGGCAGCGACTGAGAAGAAGATCAGCAGGGCGATGTGGGTGATCACCTGTACGGCCTGCTGCACCGCGACCGCGGCGGTGGCCCGCACCGTTCCCAGTCCGGCCTTCTGCAGGAACCTGGTGCTCAGCGCCAGGCCGCCCACCCCGGCCGGGGTGGTGGTGGCGGCGAAGGTGTTGGCGAACTGCATGATCAGCAGGTGCCGGAAGGAGACCACCTCGCCCGCACAGGCCCACAGCCCGGCCGCCGCCCCGACATAGGTCATCGCCGAGACGGCCAGGCCGAGCAGCGCCCACCACCAATTGGCGTGGCGCAGTTCGGCGAAGAACGCCGGCACCGTGCTGATGAACGGATAGGCGACGTAGACCAGGGCCACCAGCAGGACCAGTTGGATGATCTGCTTTCGGGTGAAGCGGGTGACCGTCTCGGTCTGGATCTGGGCCGCACCGGTCTGCAGTTTGACCTCGTCGCGGGCCGAGGCCAGGACGGCCTTGGGGTCGGTGAGGCTGCGCCGGATACGGGCGGGCATCGCCGCACGGGTCAACCGTCGCGAGGCGGCCAGGACGGTGGTGGTTCCCAGTGCGTCGATCGCGGACTGCACGGCGGCCTTGGCCCCGAACCGATCGGTGGTCGTCGCCAACAGTTGCGCGACATCGGACTGCAACTGCTCGTCGGGTGCGCCGTATTCGGAGTTGCCGAACCCGCCGAAGAGCGCGGTGTCGCCCTCGACGCTGATCTCAGTGGCCCGCAGATCGCCGTGGGCGATCTGGTGCCGATGCAGCGCTGCAAGCGAATTCCACACCGCCGCTGCCGAATCCGCATCGCTGAGGCGGGTCATCAAGGTTCCGCGTGGCGGGCTGTGTGCGAACACCGTCCAGCCGCGCTCGAGGCCCTCCAGGCACAGCGTTTTGGTGTTGGCCAGGCCGAGGTCGCCGACGGCGATGGTCATCAGCGCGCGATGCTCCACCGCACGGTGCAGTGACATCTGCAGCGGGGCGGTCTCCTTGTCCCGCAACACAAGCCAGCGCCAGAACTGCCGTAGTGCCCCGCCGCTGCGCTGGTTGGGCCCGTAGAGTTCGACGATCGCGTCGCGGCCCGCGGAGTCGGTGGCCGACAGTTCCAGCGGCCCGCGCCCACCCGGACGCACGACGGTCAGCGCGTCGGTGACGAAGCCGCGCCGGCCCAGCGCCCGCACCGCCCCGTCGAGGGGCACCTCAAGCGCCGGGGTTCCGACGACCAGCACCACCAGAGCTCCCACGAACCAGCCGACCGCCAGGCCAAGCAGGGAACGGGCCGGCACCACGGCGCTGACCACCAGGTGGATCGGTACGAACGCAAGCAGCAGCCCCCACCACCACCGTCGCCATCGGGCCGGCAGCCACGGGCCGGAGACGGTCAGCACCGCGGCCAGCATGGCGATCCAGCGGGGGTCGTCGAGAAACTGGGACAGCGTCGTCGACAACCGGTCGTTGAGGTCGAAGTGCCAGCGCGGGGCGGTGATGCCGCCCCCGGTGATCGACAGCGCGAGCACCGCGATGAAGCCGGCTGCGCCGTAGGCGCCCAGCAGCTTCCACTGCCGTCCGGCGATCAGGCCGATCAGGATCACGAACGGCAGTGCGACGATCGTGATGCCGTAGATCAGGTAGACGATGTTGGACTGGGCCGGAGTGAGCACTCCGACGATGCGGGAGATGGACTTCTCCAGGCCGACCCAGTCGCTTCGGGTGATCAGCGAACTGAAGATGACGATCGCCAGGAACAGCGTCGCCAGGGATAGCCGGACGATATCGGTGGTGCGGCGGGTCAACGGAGCCAGCAGGTCGCCGGTGACCGCGATCTCGTGCCCGTCTACTCGCACGGTGTGAACCTATCCGAGCGCGGCCGCGCAACCGATCTTCGGCTCGCACCCGCGGGATATGCAAAACCGGCGATTGGTGCAACGATCGCGTGATGACGTCTGAATCACGGGTTCTGAGGCTGTCGTCGGCGATGGCGGTTGCCTCGGCCCTAGCTGCAATGCCGACCGCCGCCGCAGACCCCGCCACCTGCGATCCGGTGCCCAGTGCGGCGAATACCTGCGCGGGCCAGCCTCCGCAGACCTGGCCGCTGGCCCAGGGGAATTTCACCAGCACCGGCGACCCGGGCTGGGTCTTCTTCAAACCCTTCTTCCACCAGTCCGGTGCCACCGGACCCAAGGCGGACGGTTCGCGGGCCTCGCAGTACGGGTGCGGCATCTCCCCAGACGGGACGATCGGGTGCGACCACGTCCCCTCGGATCCGTGGGGAGGGGCCAGTCCGGGGTGTGGTGACCTGAATTGCCCGCCTCCGCCGCCGGGCGCCAATCAAACCGTGGTGAGTCCGACCGAGCCCGCCCGCTACGTGCAGTCAGCCGCCCCGACGTTCACCCGCGCCGTCGACGACCTGCCCGAGGGGCACCGCCTGGTCAACGGCGACGCGTGGTGCGCCGTGGGCTATCAGGGCTCGCTGACCTGCGTCAGCGGGGCCAACGGCTTCACGCTGGCATGGTGGGGCGGCGTCCTGACGCCTTAAACGACCTGCAGTCACACGAAGCCGAGGTAGCCCACCACTGCGGCTGCTCCGACCACGATTAGCGGGTTGGTTTCGGTGCGGACGAAGATCACCGTAGCGATGGCGGTGAGCAGATAGGCGCGCCAGTCGTGGTCGGCGGCCCGGCTCATCACAAGCGAGGTGGCCAGGATCAGGCCCACGGTCAGCGGTGCGAAGCCCTTCTCGACGGCGATCCGCCAGTTCGAGTTCTGGGCCTTCTTCCACGACAGTGACACCAGGTACATGGGC
>JAHBAP020000007.1 GCA_018500005.2 Mycobacterium sp.
GACGTCATCTATCCCTACTATCTCGTCAACGGCCGGATTCCCGAGGCCCCCACGACATTCCGGGCCAAACCGGGTCAGCGGATACGGCTTCGGATCATCAACGCCGGCGCCGACACCGCATTCCGCGTCGCACTGGGCGGCCATCCGATGAAAGTCACCCATACCGACGGCTTCCCGGTGGTGCCGACCGATGTCGACGCCCTGCTGATCGGGATGGGCGAGCGTTACGACGCCATCGTCACCGCTGGTGACGGCGTATTCCGCTTGGTGGCACTGGCCGAGGGGAAAGGGGCCGCAGCGCGGGCCCTGCTCGCCACCGGCGTCGGCACCGCGCCCCCGGTCGGATTCCAGCCGCCGGAACTCAACGGGAAGATCGGCACGGTCGAGATGTTCGCAGCACCGGACGAAGCGCAACTGAAGTGGACTAAGGCCGACACCGAGATGGTGGCGAACCTGACCTCGGCGGAGACCGGTTACCAGTGGGGGATCAACGGCTACTACCCCGACAACAAGCCGTTCAGTGTCTGGCAGGGTCAGCAGGCGGCGTTGACCTTCGTCAACAAGTCCCGGATGTGGCATCCCATGCACCTGCACGGCCACACCTTCGCGATCGTCAACCCGGACGGGACCCTCGGCGCGCGCAAGGACACGGTGATCGTGGTCCCGGACCAGTCGGTGAAAATCGCAATCCTGGCCGACAACCCCGGATACTGGCCGATGCACTGCCACAACGCGTATCACGCCGAGGCCGGAATGATCACCACCTTCGACTACCTCAACTGACCATCTCGAGCTCGGCGACCAGGGCCTGACCGACCCGTTTCGCGATCCGCGACGCGGCCACCGCGACCACGAGTCCGATTGCGCACCAATAGATTCCGAGCATGGGTGCGTCCGACCATCCGGTGGCGTCCTTGACGCTGAACCAGAGCACCACCACGATCACCGCCGCACCCAGGGCGGGAAGGGTCAGTCCGCTCAACCGGCCGGCACCGCCGTGGACGGCGGTGAACCGCTTGGCGCCGACGAACCAGACCGCCGCGACTTCGACCAACAGGTAGCAGACCATCAGGGAAACCGACCCGGCGACTGCGAACAGGAAGTAGGTGTCGATCGCAGGGTTGCCGGTGCCTGCGGGAGGCCAACCTGCAACCCCACAGACCAGGTTGACCCCCGCCGCGACCGCGACGATCAGCCACGTCGCCCGTCGCGGCCCTCCGGTCCGGGTGTGAATATGCGCCAGGGCCTTCGGACCGAGACCGTCCCGGGCGAAGGCGAACAGCAACCGTCCGGATGTCGCCGCGGTCGCCATATGACATCCGAAGGCACCCACCGTCGCGGTGAGTATCACCAGCAGGCTGAACCACTTACCGATGTAAGTGTTGCCGAGGTCGCCGAGTGTGTTGGCCGAGTGCTCGAAGGCATCGAGTCCGGCTTTGTCGGTCCCGAAACCGATTGTCTGCGCGAACATCACGACCACGAAGAGCACACCGGTCAATGCCAGAGTGCCCATCAGCGCCCGGGGGATGTTGCGTTGCGGGTCTGCGGTCTCCTCCCCCATCGACGCGCAGGCCTCGAACCCCGCCCAACTGAGGAACGCCGCGACCCCCCCGGCCAGCACCGCCGACACCGGCACGCCGGAGGTGGTGAACGTGCTGAAGTCCATACCGGTGCCCGGGGCCCCGCCGCGGCCGAGAATCACCGCCGCCAGCACAACCATGGCCGCGATACCCACCCCCTCGATGGCGAGCAGGATCTTGGCCAGCAGTCGGGCGTCCCGACCGGTCAGCGCAAACGACGCCGCCGCTGAAAGCACCACCGGCACCAGCCACGGCAACTGGAACGGGTGGGCTGCGCCGTTCTGCGCCTCGGCGAGAAACGAATTGGCGAAGTCGGCGGCCAATGCCAGGGTCGCCACCGAGAATCCGACATAGCCCCCCAGCATCGCGAAGCCGGCGAAGAATCCGGTCCGCGGACCGACCGTCGCACCCACCAGTGCGTAGGCCGAACCGGCATGGTTGAGGTAGCGGGTCAGCCGGACGAAGCTGTAGCCGACGAGGCCGACCCCGACCAGTCCGATGACGAAGACCAGCGGGATGGACTTGCCGACCGTTCCGACCAATCCCTGACCGTTGCCGGCCATCGCCAAGGTGGGCCCGACGGTGGCCATCGACAGGGCCAGAGCGACCCACAGCGGCAGGGTCCGGCGGGGCAGGGCGTCGGGCTGATCTTGGTCAGGTAGGGGCATCGCCAATTTCTCGCAGCTCCGTTTTTGATAGTCGTCGAAAAGAAGCCAAGAGCATAAATCGGCGTAGGTTGTCCGGCATGGCAACCAGCCCGATCGCAGCCCGGATGGCGGCCGGCGCGGCCGCCGCAGCAGTCTCTCTCGGCGTCACCCAGTTGGTCGGTACGGTCTTCTCCCCCGCCGCCGACGCCCGCAACGCGGTCGGCACAGCAGTGATCAACCTGACGCCGGGCCCCGTCAAAGAGTGGGCGATACAAACCTTCGGGACTTCCGATAAGACCTTCCTGACGATCATGGTGGTCCTAGTCGCAGCCGCCGTCTGTGCCGTCGCGGCCATCTGGGAGCGTGCCCGGGTCCCGTGGGGAAGTCTTGCCGTCGGGGTCGCCGGCGTGGCGGGCTGTTTGGCCGTGCTGGCTCAACCGGGCGCGGGACCGATCGACGTGATCCCTACCGTGATCGGTACCGCCTGCGGTATCGGCGCCATGCGGCTTCTCACGGCCGCCCCCACGCCGGACACCCCGGAGACCGGCGCCCCGGACCCCAACCGGCGGCGCTCCCTGCTGACGCTGGGCC
>JAHBAP020000177.1 GCA_018500005.2 Mycobacterium sp.
CGGCCAGCCCCTGCGCGCTGGCCATCGCCACCCCGAGTGCAGTCCTGGCCGCCGTGGCCCGTGCCGGCAACGCCGGCGTGCTGATCAAGGGCGGCGGCCCACTGGAGAGCCTGGGCGGACTGACCGCAATCGCCTTCGACAAGACGGGCACCCTGACCACCGGTGAGCCCCGCGTCGTCGAGGTGCTCCCCGCACCGGGCGTGGACGAGACCGACCTGCTGCAGGTTTGTGTGGCAGTCGAGGAACTCTCCGACCATCCCCTGGCCGCGGCCGTCGCGCGTGACGGCCGCACCCGCCTGAACAACGACACCCCGTTGGTGGCCAGCGGAGTGGAAGCGCTCATCGGACGCGGGGTCCGGGGCACGGTCAATGGGGAGGAGGTCTACATCGGCAAGCCCGGCCTGTTCAGCCAACTGGGGGGACCCACGATGCCCAGCGAACTGATGGCCGGCATCCTGCAAGCCCAGACGCAGGGCCGCACCATCATGGTGGTGCGCCGCGGCGGCACATTCCTTGGCGCGATCGGCCTGATGGACACCCCCCGCGAATCCGCGCGCACCGTCGCCGACAGCCTGCGCAAGCTGGGCATCACCCGGATGATCATGATCTCCGGGGACAACCAACAAGTGGCCGACGCGATCGCCGCGCAGACCGGCATGGACGAGGCCTGGGGGGATCTGCTGCCTGAGGACAAAGTCGAGGCAATCAAGCGACTGCGTGAGGAGCATCAGGTCGCTATGGTCGGCGACGGGGTCAACGATGCCCCCGCAATGGCCAACGCAACCGTCGGGATCGCCATGGGCGCCGCCGGATCCGACGTCGCCCTGGAAACCGCCGATATCGCCCTGATGGCCGATAACCTCGATGCGTTGCCGTTTGCCGTCGGACTCAGCAGAAGCACCCGCCGCATCATCCGCCAGAACCTCCTGGCCAGTCTCGGTGTCGTCGCGCTTCTCATCCCCGCTACCCTCTTCGGACTCAGCATCGGGCTGGCCGTACTCGTCCACGAAGGCTCAACACTCGTGGTGGTGGCAAATGCGTTGCGGTTGTTGCGTTTTCCCGCACCGGAGTCCGGCCACCGTGAGCCGCTGGGGCCACGCCCGCCGGACGCCGGATAGGAAACGTCGGGGAAAGTGGGCAGCGAAGGTAGGGAGGGCAATGAGCAAGCAGGACGCTGACCAGCCCGCAGGACGCAGACGGCTTCTGTTGACGGGCGCTTTGGTGACCCTCGGCGCGGTCGCGGTCGCGGTCGCACTCAGCGTCGGTGCCCTGCGACCGCCGGGCTCGCAGCCGTCTGGGCCCTCCGCCGAGAGTTCCGCCCAACAGCGGTGCGAATCGGATGTCACCAAACGGCTGGCCGCCCCCGATAAAGCGCACCTCTCGCAGGTACGCACCGAAGACAGCAGCCTCGACCTCGAAGGCCGCGATCTGTTCCCGGTGACGCTGGAAGAGCCGCTCAAGGGTGTCGACACCTCACGCATCACCGTGCTCAACGTCTCCGGGGTGGTCAATGCCCAGACCGAAGTCGAATCTGTCATCCAAGACCACTTCACCTGCCGCGCCTACTTCGTCGACGGCGCGCTGGCGCACACCCTTGTGGTGTTCGACGAGAAGCATTGAGGTCTCGCAGATGACGATGCGACGCCCACGGCGGGTTCCGCCTGTCCTGCTCACAGCAGCCTTCGCGCTGCTCATGTGGATCACCTCCACGGTCACGCCGAAACTGGATATCCCCCTGCCGCCGCGGGCG
Organism: Mycobacterium sp.; assembly: GCA_018500005.2. Classification (GTDB taxonomy): domain Bacteria; phylum Actinomycetota; class Actinomycetes; order Mycobacteriales; family Mycobacteriaceae; genus Mycobacterium. The sequence goes on from JAHBAP020000177.1 coordinate 1,751, forward strand.
GCACTGGCATTCGCTTTTGCGGCTGCGGGAATGTTCGTGATGACTGTTGCCGTGCAGGGGTTCCGTAAGCAGCGAACATCGGTGAACCCCCTCGACTTGACCCGAACGTCCGCCTTCGTCACCACCGGCGTCTATCGCGTGAGCAGGAACCCGATGTACTTGGCGATGTTGCTGGGACTGCTGGCCTTGGGGTGTTTCTTGAGCAACCCCATCTCGGTGGGCATCGCGGTGCTGTTCGTGCCGACCATCACCCGCCTTCAGATCATCCCGGAAGAACGGGTCCTGTCGGGCCGGTTCGGATCTGCATATACGACCTACTGCGCGACAGTGCGGCGCTGGATCTGATCGCGCCGCCGTGCTCTGCCACAACCAGATCCGCGAGGCGTCCATCGTTCGGCGTGTGCAACGTGGGCCGCTCAACTGCAAACGCGCACAGGGACTGCGGGACGGTAACTCCTAGCATCCAGATATGGATGCTCTATGTATCCGGCAGCATCGCTGGAGCACCTGGGTCATCGGCGGTTAGCTTGGCGGGATGAGTCTGGCTGTCAGAGGTGCGGTAAGGCAGAGCCCCGTCACCGATTCTCCCGCAACATCATCGGTGTTCCTGCGCTACGACCTGCCCGCCTCTCTGGTCGTCTTCCTGGTGGCTCTGCCGCTGTCACTGGGCATCGCGATGGCCTCGGACGCCCCGCCGCTGGCGGGTCTGATCGCCGCGGTCGTCGGTGGCGTGGTCGCGGGTGCACTGGGTGGCTCGCCGCTTCAGGTCAGCGGGCCGGCAGCCGGATTGACCGTCATCGTCGCCAGTCTGGTCGCCGAGTTCGGCTGGGCGGTCACCTGCGCGATCACGGTATGCGCCGGATTCCTTCAGATTCTGTTCGGATTGACCAGAGTGGGCCGCGCCGCTCTGGCTATTTCGCCGGGGGTGGTCCACGCGATGCTCGCCGGCATCGGGATCACCATCGCGCTGCAACAGATGCACGTCCTGCTCGGTGGGGAGTCATACAGTTCGGCCTGGCACAACCTCATTAGGCTGCCCTCGCATATCGGAGCGAACCTGCCGGGGACGGCGATCGGACTGCTGGTGATCGCGATTCTGATTGCGTGGCAGCGCCTTCCGGTGCGTGCGCGCAAAATCCCCGGGCCCCTGGTCGCCATCCTGGTCGCCACCATCGTCTCGTCGATATTCAATCTCGGCATACCGCGCGTCGAATTGGACGGCTCGCTACTGGATGCGCTGCAACCGCCCAGCCTGCCCGACGGCCTGTGGGGCGGGTTCGCCGTCGGTGTGCTGACCGTGGCATTGATCGCCAGCGTGGAGAGCCTGCTGACAGCAGTCGCGGTCGACAGGATGCAGACCCGGGTCCGCAGCAACCTCGACCGGGAACTGATCGGACAGGGAGCAGCCAACATGCTCTCCGGTGCCATCGGAGGCCTGCCGATCACCGGGGTCATCGTGCGCAGCTCCGCCAACGTCGCAGCGGGAGCGCGGACCCGCGCCTCGAGCGTTCTCCACGGCATCTGGGTTCTACTGTTCGCACTGCCGTTCGCCGGGCTGGTGGAGCAGATCCCCACCGCCGCGCTGGCCGGGCTGCTCATCGTCATCGGCATTCAACTGGTGAAGGTCACCCATATCGAGACCGCTCGGCGCACTGGCGATCTCGCGGTCTACCTGATCACCCTGGTCGGCGTGGTCTTCCTCAACCTCCTCGAAGGCGTGCTTCTCGGCCTGGCGCTCTCGGTAGTGATGACGCTCTACCGAGTCGCACGCGCTGATATCTCCGTCGAGGCCGTCACCGACGACCACTGGCGGGTAACGATCCACGGGACATGCACGTTTTTGTGCCTGCCCCGGCTGCACACGGCCCTGGACGCGGTGCCCCCGGGCTCCCACGTCGTCCTCCTCATGTCCACCGGCTACACCGACCACGCAGTACTGGACTTCATCGATGAATGGCGACGCCAGCACGAGGCTCGCGGCGGACTGGTCAGCACGACACCCGACAGGCTCCCGGTGCCGAACTTAACCGCTGTCTAGACCCGCAACCACCGGCCGGGGCGGTTCACCAGCGCCGCGGTGCACCCGTCGCTGTCACCGCGCCAGGACTCCGTAGCGCCGGCGCAATCGTCGATGCCGGTGACTGAACAGAATCGGAACGGCCAACCGGTAGAGCGCACCGAGTGCAAGGTTCCTGCCCTGCCAGTCCAACTGGTCGACCACGCGACACCCACCGACGACCGTCGCCACGGTGCGCTCATGTTCCCACCGGGACTGGGTCAGCATGGTGGAGCGTTCGAGAAATCGACGACCGGGCCCGTGCTCGGCAATGGTGAGGTCATCGAAGTCCACGGGGATCAAGCCGAATAACAGCAGCCAACTGCGCCCGGCACTGCGGCCCGCCGGCAGGTCATCCAGTCGTGCGCCTACAAGCCCTGTTGGAACCGTCATCCGCGCCAGTGGCATCAACTCGGAGTTGACGCCGTTCAGATCGGTGGCGTGCCGCCACACGACGTCAGGGTCGGCGGCCAGATCCGAGGAGATGCGGTAGGAGTGCACGCTTTAATTCTGACCCTCAGTGATGCGCCCCGTCGAACTCCCGAGCCCAGGAATACACGGGCACACCAGCGCGATGACCAGGATCGGTCCGGCCAGTGCGAGGAACGCCGTGGTGAGCCCGAACGCGTCCACCAGTGGACCGGCCAACAAGAAGCCGACCGCCCGGCCGCTTACGCCATCCACGTCTGCCACTGGTCCGCTATCCAGGAACTGGCCTTCTGGCTGGGCGACTTCCGCCGTCCCTTCTTCCGCGTCCATAGCAAATAGTGTTGTGGGCCAGGCGATCATTTCCAGCGGGGCGGATCCTGCGGCAGATAGTCAACCCGGCGATCTCATCCCAAACCCCATGAACCGTCACCTCAACCACGGGTCGACAACTACACAACCGTGCGGTTGTCGGATTTGCCATTGAAATGAGAAAAAGGCCCTCGCCACCTTGATGAGAAAGACGGGAAAGCCGTCGGTCAGGATCGCGGCATGGGCCATCAGCGTTGAGAACCTACAG
>JAHBAP020000611.1 GCA_018500005.2 Mycobacterium sp.
ACCGAGGACACCGAGTCGCTCATCGACCGCGACGCGCTGAGTCTGATGAAGCATGCGGCACTGCTGGTCAACACATCCCGCGGTGCGATCGTCGACGAGGCGGCACTCACCGAGGCGCTGCGGACCGGCCGACTGGCCGCCGCGGGGTTGGACGTCTTCGCCGCCGAACCGGTGAACCCGGACAACCCGCTGTTGCGACTGGACAACGTGGTCCTCACCCCGCACGTGGTCTGGTATACCCGGGACACCATGCGCCGGTACCTGGCCGTGGCCATCGACAACTGCCGCAGGCTGCGAGAGGGACAGGATCTGGTGAACGTCGTCAACGGGAGGTCCGGTGTCCGTCTCACCGTCCGCTGAGTCGCTGGAATCCGCAACCCTGCGCGCGGTTACGGTGCGACTGGTGCCACTGTTGATGGCGCTCTACTTCGTCAACTATCTCGATCGCACCAATCTGGGAATCGCCAAGGCCGAAGTCAGCGCGGACCTCCAACTGTCGGCCACCATGTTCGGGCTGGCATCGGGCATCTTCTTCATCGGCTATGTCCTGGTGGAAGTCCCGTCGAATCTGGCACTGGTGCGGTTCGGTGCCCGGCGGTGGCTTGCCCGTATCGCCGTCTCGTGGGGGATCGTGGCGGTGGCAATCGCATTTGCACCCAACGCCCCGACGCTGCTTGCGCTGAGGTTCCTCCTCGGCGTTGCCGAGGCGGGCCCGTTCCCGGGGGTCGTCTTCTACCTGAGCCCGTGGTTTCCCGCCCCCTATCGCGCCCGCCTCGTGGGAACGTTCATGCTCGCGGTTCCGGTGGCCGCGGCGATCGGAACTCCCTTGGCGGCGTGGTTGATTCAAACCGGCCACGGCACCTTCGGTCTGGCGGGCTGGCGGTTCATGATGGTGTGCGTCGGGTTTCCCGCGGTCCTGCTCGGCGTGGTCTGCTGGTTTTATCTGACCGATCGGCCGGCCGAGGCGCACTGGCTGACCGAAGACCAACGCCGTTGGCTGATGGGGAAATTGGCCACCGAGGAACTCGACGTGCGCCGCCGCTTCCACTACCCGCTGCGACGAACGTTGACCAGCCCGCGGGTGTGGGCGCTGGCGGTCGTGTACTTCGCGGTGGCCTACGGCCTCTACGCGTTGGCCTTCTTTCTGCCGTCCATCGTCGCCGGCTTCCGGCAGACCTTCGCCGTGCAGCTTTCCCTGGTTGAGGTTGGGCTGATCACGTCGGTGCCCTACCTTTTCGGTGCGCTCACGATGTTCCTGTGGTCCAGACATGCCGACCGAACCCGCGAACATGTCTGGCACGTGGCGATTCCGTTGGCCCTGGGCGGTGCGGCGATACCCGTCGCGTTGTACCTGCGCCACCCGATCGCGGTGATGGCCGCGGTCACGGTGGCAGCCGTCGGGATCTTCGGCGCGATGCCGGTGTTCTGGGCACTGCCGTCGCGGTTTCTCACCGGGGCGGCGGCCGCGGGTGGCATCGGGCTGATCAACTCGCTGGGCAACCTGGGCGGGTTCGCGGCCCCGTACGCGACCGGGGCGCTGGAGGACCTCACCGGAACCGCCAGGGCCGGCATGTGGGCAGTCGGGATGATCATGCTCATCGGGGCTGCCCTGGTGGTCTGGTTGCGTGCCACTCCCAGCCCCGACCAGCAGGCCCAGCAGAGCGACCCCGGGGAGTACCCTCGGTCCCAACCCACCGGTTAATTGGCAGCTAGAGAGGCACTCCAAACATGCCCATCGCGATCAACTCCGAGCATCAGGATCTGGCCGAGTCGGTACGGGCCCTGGTCAAGCGGGTGGCCCCGGCCGAGTTCTTGCACGCGTCTCTGGAAACCCCGATCCCGAGCCCGCCGCCGTACTGGCGTGCCGCCGCCGAGCAGGGACTACACGGTCTGCACCTCGCCGAGTCGGTCGGCGGGCAGGGCTTCGGGCTGCTGGAACTGGCCATCGCCATCGCCGAGTTCGGCTACGGCGCCGTGCCAGGACCCTACGTACCCTCGGCGATCGCCAGCGCACTGATCGCCGCCCATGACCCCGAGGCGAAGGTCCTCGGCGAACTTGCGACCGGGGAGAGCATCGCCGCCTTCGCCATCGAATCGGACCTGACGGCCAGCGAGCAGAACGGCACCCTGGTGATCCGCGGCGAGGCTCGTTCGGTTCCCGCGGCAGCACAGGCCTCGGTGCTGGTACTGCCGGTCAACATCGACAGCGGTATCGAGTGGATCGTGCTGGAAGCCGATTCGCTGGAGATCGTCCCATTGCGCTCGGTCGACCCGCTTCGCCCGGTGGCGCATGTCCGCGCAAACGGGGTCGCGGTCGGCGCCGATCGGCTGTTGTCGAAGGTCTCCCAGTCGGTCGGCCGGGCTATCGTCGCCACCCTGCTGTCGGCTGAGGCCGTCGGTATCGCCCGCTGGGCCACCGACTCCGCCTCCGAGTACGCCAAAATCCGCGAGCAGTTCGGCCGTCCGATCGGGCAGTTCCAGGCGATCAAGCACAAGTGTGCCGAGATGATCGCCACCACTGAGCGGGCTACCGCCGCCGTCTGGGACGCCGCCCGCGCCGTTGACGAAGCGGCCCAGAGCGCACGGGACACCGGAAATTGGGACAACGAGTCCACCCACTACGAGTTCGCCGCCGCGGTGGCCGCCACGTTGGCCCCCAAAGCCGCCCAGCACTGCGCTCAGGAGTGCATCCAGGTGCACGGCGGCATCGGCTTCACCTGGGAGCACGACACCAACGTCTACTACCGCCACACCCTCGGTGTGGTGGCGGCGTTCGGCCGGTCAACGGCATATCCGCAACGTGTGTTCGACACCGCGACGACCAGCGGTATGCGGGCGCTGGACATCGACCTGGACCCGGACACCGAGAAACTTCGCGATGAGATCCGCGCCGAAGTCGCTGCGCTGAAGGCGATTCCACGTGAGCAACGTGCTGCCGCGATTGCCGAGGGCGGTTGGGTGCTGCCGTATCTGTCCAAGCCGTGGGGACGCGCCGCAAACCCGGTGGAACAGATCATCATCTCTCAGGAGTTCAAGCAGGGAATGGTCAAGCGGCCCAATATGGGCATCGCCGCCTGGCTCATCCCTTCGATCGTCGCCTACGGCACCGATGAGCAGAAGCAGCGTTTCCTGCCTGCCACGTTCCGCGGCGAAATGATCTGGTGCCAGCTGTTTTCCGAGCCGGGCGCCGGTTCGGACCTTGCCAGCCTGACCACCAAGGCCGCCAAGGTCGACGGCGGTTGGCGCATCACCGGCCAGAAGATCTGGACGACCGCCGCGCAGTTCTCGCAATGGGGTGCGCTGCTGGCAAGAACGAACCCAAGCGCTCCAAAACACAATGGCATCACCTACTTCCTGCTCGACATGAAACAGCCGGGCGTGGAGGTCAAGCCACTGCGCGAACTGACCGGCAATGCCCTTTTCAACACGGTGTTCATCGACGATGTCTTCGTGCCGGACGAGATGGTGCTCGGCGAAGTCGATCGGGGTTGGGAGGTCAGCCGCAATACCCTTACCGCCGAACGCGTTTCGATCGGCAGCGACGAACCGTGGTTCCTGCCCAACCTGACAAAATTCGTGGAGTTCGTCACCGAGGGCCATTTCGATCAGGTCGGCCATCACCGCGCCGGGACGCTGATCGCCGAGGGGCACGCCGCCAAACTGATGAACATGCGCTCGACGCTGCTGACACTGGCCGGCGGCGACGCCATGCCGTCGGCAGCGATCTCCAAACTGCTGTCCATGCGCACCGGTCAGGGCTATGCCGAGTTCGCGGTCGCCTCAATGGGTATCGACGGCGCGATCTGGGAGGAGAATTCGATCGAGGGCAAGTGGGCCGAGTTCCTGCTCGCCAGTCGGGCGACGACGATCTACGGCGGCACTTCCGAGGTGCAGTTGAACATCATCGCCGAGCGGCTTCTCGGGCTGCCCCGCGACCCTTAGTCGCCGCGCCGAAAGTGGGCCCTCTGGACCTCATTTCGCCCGGAAACGACCAAAGGGCCCACTCTCGACGGGACGCCGCTACTGGATCTCGATCTGGCGAAGCTCCCGCTTGAGGATCTTGCCGGTCGGGTTGCGCGGAAGCTCCGACAGGAAGAGAACCTCACGCGGGACCTTGTACCGGGCAAGGTGATCGCGGACGTAGTCCTTGATCACATCCTCGGTGATCGTCGCCCCCTCCTTCACGACGACGAAGGCCCGCAGGCGCTGACCGAAGTCCTTGTCGTCGACACCGAGCGCGGTGGCCTCGATGACATCGGGGTGGCCGCTGATGAGGTCCTCCACCTCGGCCGGGAACACGTTCTCGCCACCGGAGACGATCATCTCGTCGTCGCGACCGCTGACGTAGAGCAAACCGTCTTCATCGAAATAGCCGACATCACCGGAGGACATCAGCCCGTCGATGATCTCTTTGCCGCCGCCGCCGGTATAGCCCTCGAACGGGAAGAAGTTGCCGACGAAGATCCGGCCGACCTTGCCCTGCGGCAACTCATGGCCGTGTTCGTCGAGGATCTTGACCCTGACGCCCTTGATCGTCGGCCCCACCGTCGCCGGATTCTTCTTCAGGTCCTGCGGCCGCGCGATGGAGACGAACGCGATTTCCGTTGAGCCGTAAAGGTTGTAGACCACCGGGCCGATGTCCTTCATGGTCCGGGTGGCAAGCTCGGCGCCGAGTTGAGAGCCCGACACGAAGATGATCTTCAACGACGACAGGTTTGGCTTGACGTCCATCTTCTCCAGCGCGTCGAGCATCCGGGACAACATCACCGGAACCACGACGATGGCGGTGACCTTGTGCTTGGGAACGTCCTCGAGCACGGTGACCGGGTTGAATTTTCGGTGCAGGATCAACGTCGAACCGAGGGTCATGGCCAGTGTCGCGTGCAGATAGCCCAGCGCGTGGAACATCGGCGACGGCAGGGCGGTCACCTCGCCGGCCTTGAACGGAACGTGCGACAGCACCCCGCCGATCGGGGCCAGCGTCGGCGGCGCTTTCCGGTTGGCGCCCTTGGGGGTTCCGGTTGTTCCACTGGTCAGGATGATGATCGAGGACTTCTTGGTGGCCTTGGGGGCGGGCTCCTTACTGCTGCGGGCGATCAGATCCGCCAGCGTCTCGTCGGTGCTGCCCGACGGGGTATCGATGTCCGGGTTGGTGGCCAGCGCCCGCAGCTTGCCCAGCGGGGTCTCGGCCATTTTCACGGCCTCGGAGTATTCGTCGTCGTAGATGATGACCTTGCCGCCCTCGCGCGCCGCGACATCGCGGATCTGCGGTCCGGAGAATTCGGTGTTGAGCATGATGGTGCGCGCACCGACCCGGGCGCTGGCGTAGTTGGCGATCATCCACCAGCGGTGGTTGCGAGCCAGGATCGCCACCCCGTCCCCGCCTCTGACCCCCATCGCCAACAGACCGTTGGCCGCGGCGTTGACGGCGTCGTTGAGCTCCCCGAAGGTCAGCGACCCCTCGTCGTCGATGATCGCGGTGCGGTTCGGGTGCCGGCGCGCGTTCAGAGCGGGGATCATGCCGATCTCACCCCAGCGGACGATGTCGGCGGCCAGTGCGGCGAAATTCTGCGGCGGTTCCACACCGAAAGCGCCCGAGGAGATCATCTTCTGCAGGTAGTGGAGTTCGGCCGAACCGCGCTCAGCGTACTGCCGGGCCTTGTCGAGCACCTTGGATGTGAGATCGAAAATCGCCATGCGCTCAGCGTAGAGCCAACCCGCAAGGCCATAGGGTGGGTTCATGGCGGATTCCAGCGGCGTGACGCTGGAGGTGGATGGCCAGCGGATCACCGTCACCCACCCCGACAAGGTGGTCTTCCCGGCGGTCGGTGAGCGTCGCGCGGTCACCAAGTTGGACTTGGTGAACTATTACTGCGCGGTGGCGCCGGCCGCGTTGCGCGGCGCGGCGGGCCGCCCGATGATCCTCAAAAGGTTCGTCAAAGGGATCGCCGAGGAAGCGGTTTTTCAGAAGCGCGCGCCCAAGAACCGGCCGGACTTCGTCGACGTCGCCGAATTGCGCTACGCGTCGGGCACCTCGGCGGCCGAGGCGGTGATCCACGACGCCGCGGGTCTGGTCTGGGCGATCAACCTGGGGTGCGTCGACCTCAATCCCCATGCGGTGCGGGCTGCCGACCTCGATCACCCCGACGAGTTGCGGATCGACCTCGATCCGCTGCCCGGCGTCGACTGGTCGCAGATTCTCGACGTCGTCGCCGTGGTGCGGGAAGTCCTGGCGGACCACGGTCTGACGGCATGGCCGAAGACGTCCGGGTCGAAAGGGTTTCACGTCTACGCCCGGATCAGCCCGCGGTGGCCCTTCGCCCAGGTGCGTCTGGCCGCGCAGACCGTTGCACGGGAGGTGGAGCGGCGGATCCCGGACCTGGCAACCAGCCAGTGGTGGAAGCAGGAACGCCACGGCGTGTTCGTCGACTTCAACCAGAACGCAAAGGACCGCACCGTGGCCTCTGCGTACTCGGTACGCGCGGTGCCCGACGCCCGGGTTTCCACCCCGCTGCGCTGGGATGAGGTGGCGGGCTGCCGGCCCGAGTCGTTCACCATCAGAACCGTGCCGGAAAGACTGTTGCAATCCGGAGACCCCTGGGCGGCGATGGACTCTGCCGCCGGGTCGCTGGAATCGTTGCTCGTGCTGGCCGGGGAACTGGGGCCGCCGGAGCGGCCGCCGAAGGGCGGCAAGCCGCTGATCGAGGTGGCGCGCAGCAAGACCCGGGATGAGGCGCTGGCCGCCCTGGAGCAGTGGCGCGACCGCCACCGCGATGCCGCGGCCCTGCTTCACCCGGCCGACGTCCTGGTCGACGGGATGCGCGGGCCGAGTTCGATCTGGTACCGGATCCGGATCAACCTCGAACATGTGCCGCCGGACCTTCGGCCGGGCCAGGAGAAGCTCATCGCGGATTACAGCCCATGGGAGGGGCGAGACGGGCCTCAGGGGATCGCTCCCTGACATCTCGGCGGCCATACGGTTGGATGGCAGGGTGGCCCAGATCAGCCGCTCCCGCATCGTCTCCGCTTCGCCGGAGGCGGTGTGGGCCGTCCTTTCCGATTTCGGGGCCATCAGCGCATGGGCCGGCAACGTCGACCATTCCTGCCTTCTGGAGCACGGCCCTGACGGTCCGGCGGTAGGTACCACCCGGCGGGTGCAGGTAGGCCGTGACGCACTGGTTGAGCGGATCACCGAGTTCATTCCGCCGGCCAGCCTCGGCTACGACATCGAGGGACTGCCGCGACGGCTGCGCCGGGTCACCAACCGGTGGACCCTGGCTCCGGCCGGGTCCGGCGCGACCGAGGTCACCCTGACCAGCACCGTGGACATCGGCTCGAATCCGGTGGCCGGACTGGCCGAACGAGCGATGTGCCGCTTCATGTCCAAGCAGTCCGAGTCGATGCTGTCCGGACTGGCCGAACGAGTGAAAGGTTCGCTATGACAGATTCTCTTCGCGCAAGCGACTCATCGGCCGCACGTCCCGACATCGTCATCGTGATGACCGACGAGGAACGTGCCATCCCGCCCTACGAATCGCCCGACGTTCTGGCCTGGCGGGACCGCGTTCTCACCGGACGGAAGTGGTTCGATGAGAACGGTGTCAGCTTCACCCGGCACTACACCGGATCGCTGGCCTGCGTGCCCAGTCGTCCGACGATCTTCACCGGTCAGTTTCCGGACCTGCACGGCGTCACCCAGACCGATGGAATCGGCAAGGTGTACAACGACTCCCGGATGCGCTGGCTGCGCCCGGGAGAGGTTCCGACCCTGGGCAACTGGTTCCGAGCCGCCGGATACGACACCCACTACGACGGCAAGTGGCATATCTCCCATGCCGATCTGACCGACCCGGCTACCAGCGCAATTCTGGCCACCAATGACGCGGAAGGTGCCGTGGATCCGGCGGCGGTTCGGCGCTACCTGAATGCCGATCCTCTTGAGCCGTATGGCTTTTCCGGTTGGGTCGGGCCGGAACCGCACGGCGCCGGGATGGCCAACTGCGGGCTGCGCCGTGATCCACTGATCGCCGAACGGGTGGTGGCCTGGCTGCAGGACCGCTATGCCCGCCGCCGCGCCGGCGACCCGGAGGCGCTGCGTCCGTTCCTTCTGGTGGCCAGTTTCGTCAACCCGCACGACATCGTGCTGTTCCCCGCCTGGGCGTTGCGCTCACCGCTCAAGCCCTCCCCGCTCGATCCGCCGCATGTGCTGCCGGCACCGACGGCCGACGAGGACCTGCGCACCAAGCCTGCGGCCCAGATCGCATTCCGTGAGGCTTACTACTCCGGCTACGGTCCGGCCGCAGCGATTCAGCAGGTGTACGACCGCTTCGCCCAGCGATACCGCGACATGTACTACCGCCTTCATGCCGAAGTCGACTCCCCGATCGACCGCGTCCGCCGCGCGGTGACCGAGGGCTCGGAGAACGCCGTGCTGGTGCGGACAGCGGACCACGGCGACCTGCTCGGCGCGCATGGCGGACTCCACCAGAAATGGTTCAACCTCTACGACGAGGCGACCCGCGTGCCATTCACGATCGTCCGGGTGGGCCGGCAACCGACCGAACCCCGGGTGGTCGACGCACCCACCTCTCACGTTGACCTAGTGCCCACCCTGCTGGGCGCCGCCGGGGTGGACGTGACCGCCGTGGCCGAGACCTTGCGGGAGAACTTCACCGAGGTGCACCCATTGCCCGGCCGCGACCTCATGCCGGTGGTCGGCGGAGCACCGGCCGACGACGACCGTGCCGTCTATCTGATGACCCGGGACAACATGCTCGAGGGTGACTCCGGGGCGTCCGGGCTGGGTCGTCAGCTCAAGCAAACCGCGAATCCCCCGGCCCCGCTTCGGATCCGGATTCCGGCGTATACCGCGGCGAACTTCGAAGGCCTGGTGGTCAAGGTGGACGGGACGCTGTGGAAACTGGTCCGCAGCTTCGACGACCCGGCGACATGGACCGAACCCGGTGTGCGGCATCTGGCCGCGACCGGGTTCGGCGAGGAGGTGTACCGGACCAGCCCACTGGACGATCAGTGGGAACTCTACGACCTGAGCACCGATCCGATCGAAGCCGAGAACCGCTGGGACGATCCGGCACTGCACGAACTGCGCCAGGATCTGCGGATGCGGTTGAAGCAAAGCCGCGCCGAATCGGTGCCGGAGCGCAACAACCCGTGGCCGTATGCGGTACGACGCTCGGAGGTCACCCACTGAACCAGGCCCCCGCCCTTGACTGACCCATCCGTCGTATGTGACGATTTCGTCAGTAAGGGAAGTGAGGGTGCCGTGGGTGACGTCGTCGGTGCGCACAACGAGTTGCACAGCGAGCGGGGCGCGCTCCGCGGCGAGCACTCGGGCCGAGCCCGCAACCCGGTGATCAAGGTCGCCGATCTGGCCTGGCTGGAGTTCGACAAACCGGACCTCTCCCGGGCAGCCGCCTTCGCCCGCGCCTTCGGGTTCCAGACCAACGCGACGACGCCCGATGAGCTGCAGCTGCGGGGCACCGACGCCGGCGCCCCCTGCGTGATCATCCGGCGCGGACCCACCACAAGGTTCCGAGGATTGGCCTTCCGCGCCGACGACGAGTCCGATCTTCTGCGCCTTGCGAACAAGACCGGGTCAGCACCGGTACGGCTACCGGAGAGCATCGGCGGCCAGGGGGTCGATCTCGTGGACCCGAGCGGTACCCCGGTCAGGGTCGTCGCCGGCCTTCACGAACTTCCCGCGCTACCCGGCCAGCAGGCTCACGGGTTCAATTTCGGGCACGAGCCGACCCGAATCAACACCACGCAGCGACCGCCACGCGAGCCGGCCCGGGTTCAGCGACTCGGTCATGTGGTGCTCTCGTCGACGAAGTACGTCGAGACCCTGAACTGGTATCTCGAGCACTTCGGCCTGATCGTCAGCGACTTCCTTTACTACGGCGGCCAACGTCAGCGTGGCCCGACGATGAGCTTCATCCGCTGCGATCGCGGCGGCACCCCGACCGACCACCACACGCTGGCCATGGCTCTGGGCCCGGCGAACCGCTACGTACACTCGGCCTTTCAGGTCAGCGACCTCGACGCGCTGGCCGCCGGCGGCGAATATCTGCTCGGGCAGGGCTATTTCAGATCCTGGGGAATTGGCCGTCACATCCAGGGCAGCCAGCTGTTCGACTACTGGCGCGACCCTGATGGCTTCCTGGTCGAGCACTTCGCCGACGGCGACATGTTCGACAACTCGGTGGAAACCGGTTGGGCGCCGTTCACGGCCTCCGGTCTCGCTCAGTGGGGTCCGCCGGCATCCAAGGACTTCCTCGGAATCGACGCCAAGCATGCCCGCGACGAGATCTCCGCAGTCGTTACCGCACTGCGCGATGAGAACGAGTTCGATGTGAAGAGGTTGATCGGATTGTTGAAGGTGGCCCGCTCGTGACGATTTCGGTACTGCGCACCGCCGACGGTTGGTGGGTTCAGCGCGATGATGCCGCCGCGAAGGTACCGACCTCGGCGCGGACCACCGCCGAGCTGCTCGCCGACCGCAGCGCGGTCGACACCGCTCGCGCTGCCACCGCGACGACCCCGGTGAAAGATCTGATCCTGCTGTCCCCGGTGACCGCGCCTTGCCGAGTAGTCGCACAGATGACCAACTTCGCCTCCCATGCCAAAGACGCCGGGATGGATCCGAAGACCATCCCGCTGACGTTCTTCCGGAAGTCCTCGGCGTCCATCAGCGGGCCGTTCGATCCGATCGTCAAACCCGCACATGTCCGTCTGCTCGACTACGAAGTCGAGATCGGACTGGTGATCGGCCGCGAGATCCCTGTGGGAACAACGGTTTCAGACGAGAATATCGCCGACCTGATTGCCGGGCTGGTGATCACCAACGACGTGTCCGCGCGAGACGTGCAGTTGCCGCAGACTCAGTTCTACGAGGGCAAGTCCTATCCCAGCTTCACACCGGTGGGGCCGGCCCTGGTGCTGCTCGAGGCCGGCGAGTTCGCCCGGTTCGGCCGGTTGCGGCTCACCCTGAGCGTCAACGGCGAACAAAGGCAGAACGCCGTTGTCGACGGCGACATGATTTACAGCCCGCTACAGGCCCTGAAGTCATTGTCCCGATTCCAGGACCTCAGCGCCGGGGACCTGATCCTGACCGGAACTCCGGTCGGTACCGCACTGAGCGCCCCGCCCAAGCCGGTCGAGATGATCTCGCGGTTGTTGCCGCCCGCAGTGAAGTGGAAGGCGTTCTTCACTGCGCAGGGCAAAAACCCCAAATACCTCCGCAGCGGCGACCTGGTCGAGGCCTCGGTGCGCACCGACGACGGCGCCGTCGATTTGGGCACCCAGCGGATGGTCGTTCGTTACGACTGACGGCCCGAGCTCGGCCCGATCTCGAGGTTGGGCAATGGTCGGGCGCACACCTTGCGGGCTTCCTTCGCCGACATTCCGAACATCCGCAGCAGATCCTCGGTGACCGCATCCGCCGTCGCGCCGTCATCGCGTGCGGCATCGCCCTGCAGCAACATCACGAGGCCGAGCAGGATGCCACTGGCGACCGCCAGCGCAAGTTCTGGATCGCCGCCCGTGAACCGGCCCGCCGCGGCGGCCGCCTTGATATCGCGCAGCGCCCTGGGGGCCAGACCGCGGTCCGAGGAGATCAGCGTCGCCCAGTTGGACAACAGGATTCGGCTCTCCTGCGGGCGACGCCGGAAGAACCGCCCGGTCAGCCGGAAACTGGCGGCGAAGGTCTCCGCCGGATCGTCCATCTCGATGGTCAGACTGTCCAGCAATGCTCCGTAGGAATCGAGCGCATCGGCAACCGCAGCCTCGAAGAGTTCCTCCTTGCTGTCGAAATGGTTGTAGAACGAACCCATTCCTACGTCGGCAAGTTGGGTGATCTCCAGGACCGGGACGTTAAGCCGTCCCTCGACGATCAATTGCTGCGCCGCGCCGATCAGGGCCGTTCGAGTCCGCTGCTTGCGGCGCTCCAGTCGATTGACCGGGATCTCCGTCTCGCCCACACAACGAACCCTAGCAGGATTATCAGTTCTGATGATTTCATCAATACCGCCTTGAACTCGGGCCCGAAACATGTGACGATTTCGTCAGTTCCAAGGAGGCCGCGTGAGTCAGACCAACCCGGCAGTGGTGATCGTCGGCGCCGGGCCGACCGGAGTCACTGCGGCCACCTTGCTCGCCCAATACGGCATCGCCACCACGGTCTTGGACCGCTGGCCCGACGTCTACCCGCAACCTCGCGCGGTACACCTCGATGACGAGGTCTTCCGCATTCTGCATCGGGTGGGTATCGACGACGAGTTCGCCGCGGTATCCCGGCCGGCCCTGGGCCTGCGCCTGATCGACCCAAAGTTACGAGTCCTGGCGGAATTCCAACGCGACCCGGGCAGGCGCCGCAACGGGTATCCGTCGGCGAACATGTTCGATCAACCGGTTCTCGAGGGGTTGCTGCGCACCAACCTGGCCCGCTATCCGGAAGCCACCCTGGTTGGAGATGTCGAGGTCACCGGCATCACCGACATCGGCTGCGGACGGACCAGGGTGGCCTTCACCCACCGCAACGGCGGAACCGAGTCCTTTGTCGACGCCGACTACCTGCTGGGCTGCGACGGCGCGAACAGTCTGGTGCGCGGGGGGATCGGCGCGCAGATGGCGGACCTACGCTTCGAACAACGATGGCTGGTGATCGATATCGCCAGCCCGGTCGACCTCGGGCAGTGGGAAGGGGTCCACCAACTGTGCGACTCCAGGCGGGCCGGCACGTTCATGCGGATCGGCGAGAGTCGATACCGCTGGGAGTTCCGGTTGCTCGACGGCGAGACCGCCGAGGACTTCCGTTCCATGGCGGCGTTGCGGCCGCTGATTGCGCCTTGGACCGGCCGGGTGGACGAGGGCCGACTGGAGATCATCCGCGTCGCGGAATACACCTTCCGGGCCAAGATCGCAGACCACTGGCGCCGGGGAAATACCTTCCTACTCGGTGACGCTGCCCACCTGACACC
>JAHBAP020000521.1 GCA_018500005.2 Mycobacterium sp.
ATGTGCATGACGATGGTGCGCGGTTCAGGGACGGTGAACTGGGCGATCACCGGCACACCCAGCCGTCCGAAGTGGAAGGTGACCGACGTCTGGAAGACGTCGGAGTCCTCGTCGGCGTCCACCGGCGGAGCGCTGAGCACCTCGAGTTGCGCGAAAGAGTACGGGTGGAACCAGGCCCCGTGCCATGGATCGAGGCGGTTGGCGATGATGTCGCGGGGTTCGCAGATCCCTTCCAGCCGGGCTACCGCCGCCAGTTGCGGGCCGGTCGGACGAACCGGCAACACCGGTGCGTCCAGTGGCTCCTCCCCACCGACCTTGTCCAGCCGAACCCACACCAGCACGCCATCGTCGTAGCCGGGCATCGGCTTCCAACCGAACTCCCGGCCGCCGTCCAGCCGCAACCCGTGCCAGGGGCAGACCAATCCGCCGCAGACCACCTTCCCGGTGGCGAGGTCGGCCCCCAGGTGCGGACAGGACGCCGGTCCGACGTTCAGGTCACCCCGTTCACCGCGCCATGCGACGATCTCCACTCCGGCGACGGTTGTCCCGAACGGTCGGTCGGGGCGCACATCGCTACTAGCGCCGAACACGAACCAGTTGCCGCTGGGACGCCGCATCGCGCGCTGCAGGGCGGCGTCGATGATGGCGGGTTCGGCCTGCTGGTAAGTGGGCTTCTGATCCGCCCAGCCGACCTTCGGAAGTATTTGCACCGGATTGTCTTTCGGCAATCGCTCGGCCAGCCGGTCCCACAGGTCCATTAGCGCGCGCCTTTCTCCGCCAACCGCCGCAGCACCGGCGATCGGCCGTGCACCGGCACCGTGTACAGGGTGTGTCCGGCCACGCCCCACTCCCCCAGCAACCGGTTCGCCGCCGACCATCCGGTGGTTGCGGCCCGTTCCATCAAGGCTACCGGCAGGTCGATGCGGATACCGTCGCCGGCGAGCATCAGCCCGGGGACCGGGGTGGTCACCGTCGGGCGCTGTGCGAAGGATCCGGGCGAGAACAGCGGGCAGTCCTGTTTGAACAACAGTCGCTCGGCGACGATCCCGGCGCGGGCGGTCTCCGGGTACAACTGGTGCAGTCGCGCCAGCATTCTGTCGCGCAGTCCGTCAGCGGGCGGGTCGGCGACCGAGTAGGCATGCACCTCCACCACCGAGCCGCCGTGGGCTCCGGCCCAGTCGGCGGCCTGGCGCTCGTAGCGGCTGACCACACTGATGTTGTCCACCGGTTCCAGTCCGCCGGTGCCCAGGAACGGCGGACGGTCGGCGCGCACCGGGGCATCCAGCCAGAGCCGCTGGACCAGGAACGGCGGGGCGAGTTGCATGGCCGAGACCCGGCGGCGCCAGTCGTCGTCACCGAGACCCGGCGACGCCGCGACGATGCTCTGCAGACCGCCCATGTCGGTCGCGAGCACCACCCCGTCGGCGTCGATCACCCGTCCGTCGCCCGCCTCGACCCGCAACCGCTTCGGTCCGCCGAGGCTGATCGACTCGACCGGAACCCCGGTGTGGAAGCTCACTCCCCGGCCGGTCAGATACTCCCCCAACGGATTCCACAGCGCGGTATCGAAGTTCGACTCGGCGACGTCGAACACCAGGCCCTCGCTGGAGCCCAGGAAGTAGATGTGGAACATCGCCGCAAGTTCGGCCGCCGACAACCGCTCGGGCCGGGCGAAGAAACTCCGGGCGAACACCTCAAAGGCGAGGTGTCGGGCGGCCCTGGGGAAGTTGATCTGATCCAGGAAGGTGCCCGCGTCACGGTCGTCGAGTTGGTCGTAGATGCCGGGAACCGACACCGTCGCCAGCGGGGCCGCAGCCTTGCCGTCGATCCGCACCAGATCGCGGAACCGGAAGGTCGGACTGCGCAGGGCGAAGACGATGGCATTCCACGGCGGGTTCTGCGGCAGGCCCCGGAAGGTGTCCCGGCGGCCCTGCCCGTCGACGAGCGGATAGTCTTCCACTGCCCGCAGCCGCGACAGCCCAGGATCGCTGCGCCGCAACAACTCCCGCAGGTTGTAGTACTGCCGGAAGAAGGCGTGGAAGCCACGGTTATTGGCCACCTCGGTGCCGGCCAGGGGCCCGTCGTCGATGTGCTCGGTCCACCCGGCCACCCGGCCGCCGAGATTGGGTTCGCGTTCCAGGACCTCAACCGATACACCCCTTTCGGCCAGGCCCGCCGCGGCGGCCAGTCCGGCGATACCGGCACCGACGACCACCACGTGCGGTCGCTGCGCCAAGCCGGTTGCGTTGGGCAGTCCGGCGGGGCCGGGGTGACTCACCCGGCGGGGATCCTTCATGGTGCCTCTCCGATGAACGTGTGGACGATGCCGTGCTGCCAGCCCGGCATGGTTTCGCTGTGCACACCGGCGAATCCCGCTGCGACCAGGCGACGTTGGAACTCCGCGGCGCCGTCGAAACTGTTGACGCTGCGCCACAGATGGCGGTAGAGCGTGCTGTCGCCGGTCTTGCGCCACCCGGCCGGGATGATGATGCCCCAGCACACCGCGTTCCAGATCGCCTGGGCTGCCGCGGAATCGCGCACCGAGTACTCGTGCAGGGCCAGTGTGCCGCCGGGACGCAGCATCGCCAGGAACCGCCGCAGTTGGGCGTCCGGATCGGCGAGGTTGCGCACCAGATAGGCGGCCAGGATGCCGTCGAAACCGCCCCCGACGTCATCCCCGCCGAACTGCTCGATCGGCGAGTGTACGAACCGCACCGAGTCGGGCCAGGACTTCGCGGCCGCCTGCTCGAGCATCCCGGCCGAGGCGTCGACGGCAACGATCTCGGCATGCGGCGCGGCCTCCAGCAGTGCCGCGGTGGAGGCGCCGGTTCCGCATCCGGCGTCCAGCAGCCGCAGCCCGCGCCCGCCGCCCGCAATCCGCATGCGGCGTGCCGAGATTCGCAGATGGTCGTGGTAGCCCGGATTGGCGCCGACGAGTTTGTCGTAGGCCGCCGCACCGGCGTCGAAGGCACCCGGCACCTCGGGCCGGGACAGCCCGGACTTGGAGAGCCGTCTCACTTGTTCACCCGCTGTCTTTCCCACAGCAGCAACACGGCGGTCACCAGTGCCCAGCCGAACAGGAAGTCCTCCACCGGAATGTCCCACGGGAACCGAATGCCGGAGGTGTGTTTCTCGTCGTAGATGACGATGGGCGCCGAAAGCTTGGTGAGCCAGCCGTCAACGGGCACCTGGAAACCCAGCACGATGACCATCGAAATCCAGTACGCGGGCTTTCGGAACAGCCCGGTTCGCAACACCGCCAGTTCCAGGACGATGACGACGACGACGGAGATCACCGCCGGCAGCGTGTAGCCCAGGCCGGTCACCGGCGGTTCCTGTTACGGAGCCTGCCCAACCAGCCCAGGCTGACGCTGACCACGTTGTAGGTCAGCAGTCCGCACAGCGGGATGACGATGAAGAACAGCATCTCCTCCAGCGGCATGAACGGCACGTCGATACCGCTGACGTACCGGGGGTTGTAGTGCCACACCTTCAGCACGATGGCGATCGCGTCCCAGACCAGGAATACCGCCACCACCGGAAGCATCGCCCGCAGCAGCCGAAGTGGCTGCCGGTAGACCCCCTGGCCGAAGAACTCCAGTGGCAGGGTTATCAGCAGACAGCCGCCCAGCAGCAGCAGGTATTGCCACTTGTCCATCGGTTGACTCGTCTCAGGCGGCCACTCGGCGTGCGCGCCGTGCCCGCACCAGGCCCCCGGTGAACACCTGCAGGCGCCGGCCCATCCCGACCGAGGCCCGCTCGCTGAACACCGCGAAGTCGATGTCCTCGATCCGGTCGAGGATCTCCGCATAGAGGGTGAAGGCCGTCATCACACAGGGCCGCGACTGCGGGGCAAGCAGCGCGATGGCCTTGTGCGCCTCCCGGTATTCGGCGCGGGTGACCGCGTGCTGGGCGGCCAGTGCCTGCCGGACCCGCGGGTCGGTGCGACGGTTGTCGTGACACCAGATCAGCAGTTCACGATCCACTCCGAACGCGGCCAACTCGTCGGCGGGCAGGTAGACCCGGTTGCGCTCCAGGTCCTCGTCGATATCGCGGAGGAAGTTGGTCAGCTGGAATGCCCGGCCCAGCGCCTCGGCTCCGGGTTCGGCGTCGGCTCTCGGCCCGACTGTGCCCAGGATCGGCAGCATCTGGAGGCCGATCACCTCCGCCGAGCCGCGCATGTAGCGGTTCAGCGCGGGCCGATCCGGGTAGTCGGTCACGGTCAGGTCCATCCGCATCGAGGCGAGGAACTCGTCGAACAGGCCCAACGGAATTCGGTAGCTGCGGGCGGTGTGCAGGACGGCCGGCAGCACCGGTTCCACATCCGAGTCGTCCCCCCGCAGAAAACGCTTCGCCAGTTGCTCGAGGCGGGCCCAACGCCCTTCGGCAGTCGCGTCGGAGAGCAGGCGGTCGAGGATGTCGTCGGCGTAGCGGGCGAAGCCGTAGAGCGCGTGCACCGCCGGCCGCTGCGAGGGGGTCAGCAGTCGGGTGGCCAGAAAGTAGGTTCGGCCATGCTCGGCGTTGAGCCTGCGGCAGTAGCGGTAGGACGCCCGCAGCCTCTCGTCGGAGATGCCGGCGGCATGCAGTTCGGTATGGATCATGCCCGCACCTGTTTCGTCTCCGGACCGATGACGGTTCGGCGGGGCCCGTCAAGGGAACCGGGGATGCGTTCGGCGGCAAGCCTTCCGGACAGCAGGGCGGTCGGGACACCGACGCCCGGCACAGTCGATCCGCCGGCCAGGACGGCGTTGTCGATGCCGCGGACCAGGTTGGCCGGCCGGAAAGGGCCGGTCTGAGAGAAGGTGTGCGCCAGCGCGAACGGCGTGCCTGCCGTCATCCCCTGCCGAGCCCAGTCGGCCGGTGTGACGACATCGAGGATGTCCACATCGCGGTCCAGACCGGGGAGCAACCGGTCGGCTGCGCATTCCAGCACCTGGCGCGCGTAGCTGTCGCCTTGGGCGGTCCAGTTGATCTTTCCGACCTCGAGATTCGGGCACGGCGCCAGTACGTAGAGCAGATCGCGGCCGGGCGGGGCCAACGAGGGATCACCGGCGGTGGGCATCGTGACCAGAATCGACGGGTCGCTCATCAGCACGCCGTCGCGGATGATCTCGTCGAAAGTCTGCGACCACTTGGCGCCGAAGCTGATGTTGTGGTGCTGCAGACCTGATCCGACGGCCGGCACCCCGACATGCATGACCAGTGCCGAGGGGGCCGGGCGCATCTTGATCGGCCGACGCGGCGTGCGGCCCAGCAGTTGGTAGGTCAGCGGTAGCTCGGTGGTGAGAACGACTGCGTCACAAGCGATCCGGTCACCCGAGTCGGTGCACACCGCGGTGACCCGCGAGCCCGAACGCTCCAGCTTCGTGACGCTCGTCGAATACCGGAACTGCACACCGGCGTCGCGCGCCGCGGCGGCCAGCGCCTCGGGGACCGCCCGCATACCGCCCTTGGGGAAGTACACCCCGGCCACGGTGTCCATGTAGGCGATCACCGCGTAGGCGGCCAGCGCGTGCTGCGGCGGGACCCCGGCGTAGAGCGCCTGGAAGGTGAAGATCCGCTGGACCCGCTCGTCGGTGATGAACCGGCTGACCATCTTCTCCCAGCCACGGAACCCACCGATCGCGGCAAGCCGGGCCAGTTGCGGGGTGAGCAGCGAGATCGGGGAGTTGAAGTTCGAGCCGATGAAGCCGTCGATCTCCAGGGTGTACAGCTCGGTCAGCCAGCCCCGCAGCCGCTGATAGCCGGCCGCCTGGTCGGGTCCGGCGAAATCCCGGATCGCAGCGGTCATCGCATCGCCGTCGGTGTGGACGTCCAGACTGGTGCCGTCGGCGAAAGAGGCCCGGTAGGCGGGGTCGAGTTTCATCAACTCCAGGTAGTCGCCCATCGATGCGCCGACCGCGCCGAACGCGTCGGAGATGATGTCGGGCATGGTCAGCACGGTGGCGCCGGTGTCGATGCGGTAGCCACGGATATCGGCCTGACCGACCCGCCCGCCGGGAAATCCGTGCCGCTCGACGACGGTTACCGAGCGGCCCTGGCCTGCCAGTTGCAGTGCGGTGGACAGCCCGGACAGCCCGGCCCCCACCACGACGACGTGGTCGGTTCTGCCGGGAACGGTGCGTACGGTGCTCATCTGGCTCCTTCGCTCAGGTCATGCTCACGTTGTTCGCAGGGTGCAGACAGCGGCCATATCGGCCAACGCGCCGCGCACCCAGTCATCGATTCGGTCGTCACTGATG
Source organism: Mycobacterium sp. (assembly GCA_018500005.2). Taxonomy (GTDB): domain Bacteria; phylum Actinomycetota; class Actinomycetes; order Mycobacteriales; family Mycobacteriaceae; genus Mycobacterium. The sequence continues at coordinate 6,243 of JAHBAP020000521.1, forward strand.
TGGTCGATGGCCACCGCCACCCGCGCGGCGATCAGGTCCTCAATCCACGCCGGCGCACCGGTCGCCACGATCAGGGTGCGCCAGTGCGCGATATCGGTGTCGTCGAGTCGCTCGGCGGTCATCAGTTCGGCAAACTGACGGCGGATGGAAGGATCGGCCATCCGCTGAGCCGCCACAACCACGCTGGTGGCCTTGCGTTCGGCCAGATCGCCGCCGGCCGGTTTGCCGGTCACCGCGGGAGATCCGAAGACACCGAGGATGTCGTCGCGCATCTGGAATGCCTCACCGACCGCGCTGCCGTAGCCGCTGAGAGCGGGGAAGAGGTGCTCGCATCCGGCCATCGCGGCACCGATCTCCAGCGGTCGACGGACGGTGTAGTTGCCGGATTTGCGTCGCGCCACGTCGAGCACCGCTTCCAGGTCCGGAAGCGCCCCGGCGTCATTGGCCACATCGGCACACTGTCCGACCGCCAGTTCGACGCGCATCGCGTCGTAGTGCGGCCAGGCCCGCTGCAGCGCATCGGGGCCGACGCCGCTCTCCCGCATCATCTGTTCAGCCCACACCAGGCACAGGTCGGACAGCAGAATGGCCTGGGCGGCGCCGAAACGCGCGGCCGAACCGGCCAGACCGCGGTCGCGGTGCCACTGGGCGAACTGCAGGTGCGCGGCGGGCCGGCCGCGACGCAGCGCCGAATCGTCCATGACGTCGTCCTGCAGCAGGGCGAACGCATGCAGCAGTTCCAGCCCGGCCGCCGCCCGCACGGCGGCATCGGAATCATCGGACCGTCCCGATCCGCACAGCCAGCCGAGGTACATGAAGGTCGACCGGAGGCACTTGCCGCCGTCGACGAACTGGGCCAGCACCTCGGGGGCGATATCGACACCGGTGCGGGCCAACTGGGGAACGCAGCGGGTTTCGACGAAATCGGCGACGTGCGCCAGCATCCGCTGCCGCACGCCGTCTCGCCAGATCTCGAACTCGGCCCCCGGCGATGCGACCGAAAAGCCCGTCGCGTCGATGGCGCGCAATG
>JAHBAP020000313.1 GCA_018500005.2 Mycobacterium sp.
CCTGTGAGTCGGACACGAACGATTGGACTCCTGTGAGTCGGACACGAACGATTGGACTCCTGTGAGTCGGACACGAACGATTGGACTCCTGTGAGTCGGACACGAACGATTGGACTCCTGTGAGACACGAAGACATCACCGAAGTCAGCGACCCACATCAGCTGACCATCGACGAGCCCGAACACGGGATCCCGGAGATCCGGGTGATCAAGGGCCAGCCGACCGACGAGGAGTTGGCCGCGGTCGTCACCGTGCTGGCCGCTGCCGGAGGTGGGTCCGCACCGGGCCCGCAGGAGTTGAACCTGTGGGGCCACCCCGTCGACAAACTTCGCTACACCGTGACCAGTTGGCAGCGGGTCACCCTGCTGGAACGGACCCACGTTCGTAGATGATCGTGATCCGATGACTCGCGTCGTCCTGGGTTCCGCCTCACGCGGCCGGCTGCGAGTCCTGCGCAGCGCCGGAATCGACCCGTTGGTCGCCGTGTCCGGGGTCGACGAGGACGCGATCATCGAGCGGCTCGGCGCCGACGCCGAACCGGGCACCGTGGTCAACGCCCTTGCCGAAGCTAAGGCCGACGCCGTCCGTCGCGAGTTGGACGAACCGGTCTCCGCCGACTGTGTGGTGATCGGCTGCGACTCGATGCTCTACGTCGACGGCCAGTTGAGCGGCAAACCCGGCACGCCGGAGGAAACCCGCCGCCGATGGCAGGCGATGGCAGGCCGGGAAGGCCGATTGTTCACCGGGCATTGCGTGCTGCGGGCCCGCGGCGGCGAGGTGGTGGCCCGCGCGACCGCGGCCGAGATAACCACCGTGCGGTTCGGCGTACCCACCGAAGGTGAACTGGATGCCTACATCTCCAGCGGCGAGCCCCTCGGCGTCGCAGGGGCTTTCACCCTGGACGGACTCGGCGGCTGGTTCATCGACGGTGTCGACGGGGACCCGTCCAACGTGGTGGGCCTCGGCCTGGCCGTCACCCGCCGGCTTCTGGAGACGGTCGGACTGGCGATCGGCGACCTGTGGCGGGCGAATCCGCTCCCCTCGTCTGCACCTGCCTGACGACGCACGTCGGTAGGCTTTCAGCGTGGCACTAGCTCCCGATCCCAGCCCCGCACTGCAGGAATACACACACCCCGAACGGCTGGTCACCGGCGACTGGCTCTCCGAACATCTCGGCACCCCGGGCCTGGCGGTTGTCGAATCCGACGAAGACGTCCTGCTCTACGACGTCGGGCACATCCCCGGCGCGGTCAAGATCGACTGGCACACCGACCTCAACGACCCGCACGTCCGCGACTACATCGACGGCGAGCAGTTCGCCGACCTGATGAACCGCAAGGGGATTTCGCGCGACGACACCGTGGTCATCTACGGCGACAAGAGCAACTGGTGGGCGGCCTACGCACTGTGGGTGTTCACCCTGTTCGGCCACCCGGACGTGCGGCTGCTCAACGGCGGGCGCGACCTTTGGCTGGCCGAGGGCCGCGATACGGCACTGGACGTGCCGGATCGGACCGCGACCGGCTACCCGGTGGTTGAACGCAATGACGAGCCCATCCGCGCGTACCGCGATGACGTGCTCGCCAGCCTGGGCGCATCCACGCTCATCGATGTGCGCTCGCCGCAGGAGTACACCGGCGAGCGCACGCACATGCCGGACTACCCCGAGGAGGGCGCCCTGCGCGGCGGGCACATCCCCACGGCCGTGTCGGTGCCCTGGGCCAAGGCGGCCGACGAGCAGGGCCGGTTCCGCAAGCGTGCGGAACTCGCGGAGATCTACTCCTTCGTGCAGCCCGATGCGAACACGATCGCCTACTGCCGCATCGGGGAACGGTCCAGCCATACCTGGTTCGTGCTGACACACCTGCTCGGCATCGGGGGGGTGCGCAACTACGACGGATCCTGGACGGAGTGGGGTAACACCGTTCGCGTGCCGGTGGCGGCCGGGGAAGAACCCGGATCGGCACCGGGCTCGGCATGACCATGCCGACGCCGCTGGCCGAGGTGGTGTCGGACTTCGGCGAGGTCAGCGGACAGGACAAGCTGGCGCTGCTGTTGGAGTTCGCCAACGAGTTGCCGCCCCTGCCCGCCGATCTCGAGGAGGCAGCCATGGAACCGGTACCGGAATGCCAGTCCCCACTGTTCCTGCACGTCGACTCCGAGGACCGCGATCACGTTCGGCTCTACTTCAGCGCGCCGGCCGAAGCGCCGACGACGCGGGGGTTCGCGTCGATCTTGGCCACCGGTCTGGACGGCCAGTCCGCCGACGCCATCCTCGCGGTGCCCGACGATTTCTATGCAGAACTGGGCCTGGCGAAGCTCATCAGCCCGCTGCGGCTGCGCGGTATGTCGGCGATGCTGACCCGGATCAAGCGGCGGTTGCGGGCGGTCTGACGTCAGCCGCGATATTGCGGTCGACGGCTACCACCACCTCCTCGCGGGACAACTCGTTCCACCCCGGCGCGCAGCGGGCCAGTTTGTGGTCGACGCGTGCGGGCAACCCCGCGTCGGTGATCGGTTGCGTGGGGAACCCCGCCGCCGCCACAACCCGCAACTCGACCTCACCTGCCGCGAACACCGCCGCAAGCGCGGGCAGTCGCTCGAGCAACTGCACCCCGCAGCGCATCTGCGCGAACGCCCGGCCCCGGCTGATACCCAGCTGGTTGGCGATACGCGCGGCCGCCACGTCACGATCGGCCGCGCCCATCCGCCGGCACAACCTGCCGGCCGCCAGGATTCGGCGCGCCACCGCGACCCGCTCGGTGCGCAGTGCCTCGGCCATGACGGCCTTCAATTCCGACTCACTCAATGTATCGAACATGCGTGCGACTATAGAACACACGTACGACAAAGTTCGGGAATTAGCCTCCCTCGCATCCCGCATGTCGGAACGCTCTAGACTGCCTGCGAACCATATTTTTAAAGTCGGTTCTTAGAGTCCACAGGAGGCGCGCGTGCCCAGTCAGACCATTTCCAAGGTGCTCGTCGCCAACCGCGGTGAAATCGCGGTCCGGGTGATCCGAGCCGCCAAGGACGCCGGTCTGGCCAGCGTCGCGGTATACGCCGAACCTGATGCCGATGCACCCCACGTGCACTTGGCCGACGAGGCCTTCGCACTCGGCGGGCAGACCTCGGCGGAGTCCTACCTCGACTTCGGCAAGCTCCTCGACGCCGCCGCCAAGTCGACCGCCAACGCCATCCACCCCGGCTACGGATTCCTCAGTGAGAACGCCGATTTCGCGCAGGCGGTCATCGACGCCGGCCTGATCTGGATCGGTCCCAGCCCGCAGGCCATCCGCGATCTCGGCGACAAGGTGACCGCCCGCCATATCGCGGCGCGCGCCCAGGCGCCACTGGTGCCCGGTACCCCCGACCCGGTGAAGGACGCCGACGAAGTCGTGGCCTTCGCCCGCGAGTACGGCGTCCCGGTCGCGATCAAGGCCGCGTTCGGCGGCGGCGGCCGCGGTATGAAGGTGGCCCGCACCATCGAGGAGATCCCCGAACTGTTCGAGTCGGCCACCCGCGAAGCGGTCGCCGCCTTCGGCCGCGGCGAGTGCTTCGTCGAGCGCTACCTGGACAAGCCGCGCCACGTGGAGGCGCAGGTGATCGCCGATCAGCATGGCAACGTCGTCGTCGCCGGCACCCGCGACTGCTCGCTGCAGCGCCGGTTCCAGAAACTCGTCGAGGAGGCGCCCGCGCCGTTCCTCACCGACGCCCAACGCAAGGAGATCCACGAGTCGGCCAAGCGGATCTGCAAGGAGGCCGGCTACTACGGCGCCGGCACCGTGGAGTATCTGGTCGGTCAGGACGGGCTGATCTCCTTCCTGGAAGTCAACACCCGGCTACAGGTTGAGCACCCGGTCACCGAGGAGACCTCCGGTATCGATCTGGTACGCGAGCAGTTCCGCATCGCCAACGGCGAAAAGCTCGACATCACCGAAGACCCTGAGCCACGCGGACATTCGATCGAATTCCGGATCAACGGCGAGGATGCCGGACGTGGGTTCCTGCCTGCGCCGGGCCCGGTCAACCGATTCGATCCGCCCACCGGTCCCGGTGTCCGGCTGGACTCCGGCGTGGTCAGCGGTTCGGTGATCGGCGGCCAGTTCGACTCGATGCTGGCCAAGCTCATCGTCACCGGCGCCAACCGCGCCGAGGCCCTGCAGCGGGCCCGTCGGGCCCTTGATGAGTTCCACGTCGAGGGCATGGCCACCGTCATCCCGTTCCACCGCGCGATCGTCCGGGACCCCGCGTTCATCGGGGACGACTCCCCTGGTTCGGCTGGATTCACCGTGCACACCCGCTGGATCGAAACCGAGTGGGACAACACCGTCGAACCCTTCACCGGTGGTGGCGCGGTCGACGAGGAAGAGCCTCAGCCCCGGCAGACCGTCGTCGTCGAGGTGGGCGGCCGGCGTCTGGAGGTCTCATTGCCCGGCGACCTGGCACTCGGCAACGGCGGCGCGGGCGAGCCTGGCGTGGTGCGCAAGAAGCCCAAGCCCCGCAAGCGCGGAGCGCAGGCCGGCGCGGCCGCCTCCGGCGATGCGGTTACCGCCCCCATGCAGGGCACCGTCGTCAAGGTCGCTGTCGAGGAGGGTCAGACAGTCGCCGTCGGTGACCTTGTCGTGGTGCTCGAGGCCATGAAGATGGAGAACCCGGTCACCGCTCACAAGGACGGTGTGATCACCGGTTTGGCGGTGGAGGCCGGAGCCGCGATCACCCAGGGCACTGTCCTGGCCGAGATCAAATAACCCACGCCGCAGTCACGTGGCCCCGCCCGATATCAATGCCGGCGCCTGGTATCTGCGCGGACGTCTGGACGGGTCGTGGGATGTCTGCGAACCGACAACGGGTGAGATCCTCGCCGAGGTGATCATCGATCCGGAGACCCGTGAGGTTTCAGCGCACGGCGAGAGCGAGCCTGCCGAGGCCGGCGCTGAAGCGGTCCGGCGGTTTCTACTGCAACTGGTCGCGCAATCGGGCCAGCGACTTGGCCAGTAGCCGGGAGACGTGCATCTGAGAGATCCCGACCCGCTCGGCGATCTGGGTCTGGGTCAGCGATTCGAAGAAACGCAGCAGCAGCACGGTGCGCTCACGCTCCGGCAGGGCGGCCAGCAGCGGCCGGAGTGCTTCCCGGTTCTCGATCTGGTCGAGGCTGAGGTCGAGGTCGCCCAGGGTGTCGACGATGGCCGGTGCGTCCTGGTCGCCGTTGCCACCGCTGTCGATCGACAGGGTGTTGTAGGAACTGCCGGCCACCAGACCCTCGACCACCTCTTGGCGGTCCATACCGAGTTCGGCGGCCAGTTCGGAAGCCGTCGGCGCCCGTCCCAGCTTCTGGGACAGCTCTGAGGTGGCCGCGCCCAGTCGCAGGTGCAGTTCCTTGAGACGGCGCGGAACTTTGACCGACCAACTGTTGTCCCGGAAGTGCCGTCGGACCTCACCCATGATGGTGGGTACCGCGAAGGAGACGAAGTCCGACCCGGTGTCGACGTCATAGCGGATCACCGCGTTGACCAAGCCGACCCGGGCCACTTGCACCAGATCGTCACGCGCCTCGCCGCGGCCGTCGAACCGCCGGGCAATATGGTCCGCGAGCGGGAGGCACCTTTCGACGATGCGGTCCCGGTGCCGCCGGAACTCCGGTGAGTCGGGCTCGAGTTTTGCCAACTCCCGGAACATGTCCGGGACGTCGGCGTACTCGGAATTCGGTCGCGACGGTTGCCCCCCCGTGTCGCGGCCCGCTCGGAGAGTCACTGCGAAAAGCCCGCCCGCCTCGTGGTCAGGGTTATCCCGAAGACGCCGCCGTCGGGGCTGCTTCCGTGACCGTTATGGAACGTCTTCAGATCGTCGGTCAACGAGCTGAGCACATGCCAGCTGAAGCTGCCTTCGGTCACCACGTCGTAGGTGTCACAGGTCGTCGAGGCCTCCACCACCACCACCTCGTCGCGGGGGTCGACGATGACGACCAGAGTGGCGTCCGGGGTGGCGGAGCGGATCAACCTGGTACAGGCTTCGTCGACCGCGAGCCGAAGGTCTGCGACGGCGTCGAAATCCAGGTCCGAAAAGGTCCCGACAGCACCGATCACGGTGCGCAAGACCGCGAGGTTCTCCAACTTCGCCGCGACCCTGAGTTCAACAGCGGCGGAACCGTGCTGTTGCCCGCCGCGGCGGCCCTCGCCGTCAGTCATGTGGCCTCCCGTCATCATCGTCTCGACCGATCTGCCGAGGATTTCATCCATGGTGTCGTAACCGCACGGTTTGGGTACGACCTGACGGTGGACGTGGCCGTGCACGGATCGTCACGATCGTGGCGAATACCCACGGGTCCCCTTTTCCTAAACATCTCCGGGGTAATTTCCGGCTCAGTGCCTCGCTGATAGGACGGCTCAGCCTGATTTGAGTACCGCTGTCGCCAGCGCGGACGGGGTATTGGCAATGCGCGCGTAGGTGCGCAGGGTATCGGCGGCGACACGATCCCAGGAATAGCGGGCACAGGCGCGGTCGCGGCCGGCCAGCCCGAGGCTGCGCCGACGGAACGAGTCACGCAGGATCGTCGATACCGACTCGGCGCATTCCCGCGGTCGCCGGGGTGCGACCAATCTGCCGGTCACGTCGTGAATGACCATGTCGAGCATGCTGCCGACAGCAGATGCGACGACGGGTACCCCGCACCCCATAGCTTCCAATGCCACCATCCCGCGCGGTTCGTACCAGGGCGTGCAGGCCACCACGTCCGCGGACCGCAGAATGGCCGGCATGTCCTGATGGTCCACCGAACCGGTGAAACTGACCCGGTTGCCCACACCGATTTCGGCTGCAAGGAACCGCAGCCGGCCAACCTCCGGATCGGCATCGAGCGGCCCGGCGACAGGGCCACCGACGATGACCAGTTCGGCGTCGGGGATCGACGCCATCGCTTCGATCATGGTGTCGAATCCCTTGCGCGGCAACATCCTGCCGACGGAAACGATCCGATGCGCCGACCCGCGCTTTGCCACCGGGCCATCGGTGTTGAACCTGTCCAGGTCGACACCGCAGGGCACCAGAGAGATACGGGTTCGAGATCGGCCCATCCGGGTCAACTCGAAGACTTCGTCAGTGCAGGTGGCCGCGACCCAGGATGCATTGCGGGCGACGAGTGGCTCCAGTTTCAGCCGTGCGCCCGGGCTGGTGTCGAGCGCGTGGAAGGTCTGTACCGTTGGCACCCCGCAGGTACGGGCAGCCAAGTGGGTGGCGACGCCGGAAATCCAGAAATGGGCATGGGCGATGTCGGGACGACGGGTCCGCCATTTCTTGGCAAGGTAGCTGGCGAAAATGCCCATGTGCTCGAGCGTTTCGTCCTTGGGCAGTGGCGCCGGAGGTCCGGCTGGAACGTGAACCACGCTGTAGCCCTGTTGAGTTCGGACGCACTCCGGGCCGTACGGTTTATCCCGTCTGGTGTAGACGGTCACCTCGTGACCTCGGCGCGCCATGGCTGCGGAGAGTTCCGCGACATGAACGTTCTGCCCACCGAAGTCGACTCCCCCGAGCGCAGCGAGCGGGCTTGCGTGCGCAGACACCATCGCGATCTTCACTTCGTCTCCCGCCCCGGGCATCGGCGCACATGCCGGATATTGACATGGTCGTTGGCTTACCCGGAGACCGTCGGTCTAAACACTTCGCTGGCAGCACAGCCGCGGGAGAGGACGAGTTCCGGTGAGGGTTTGACTGCACGGGCCGCCCGGGTATTCGGCAGGTATGCAACACAGCCCACGATCCGGCCACGAAGACGCGCGATCATTCCGGCCGACCCGGTCGTGCGCCTACGAGGGCTGGACAGTCATGGAATTGAAGAAAAGAGCACGGCAGCTTGGCATTTCAGGCTACTCGGGCCTGAACAAGGAGGAGCTCATCTCGCTTATCCGGAGCTACTGAGGCCACTGATCAGCCGGTCGGCGGTTCGTATTTGACATCGGGATGCTCTGCCAGCCAAGCCAGTTCGTGGCGTACCACCCGTCGGTGTTGGGCGAGTACCCACAACATCCCGGCGGCTCCGGCCACCACGGCGACCAGAACCGCAAGGATTCCGGCTCCGATGTGACCGAGTGCCAACAGGTTCAGCGCACACACCAAAGCGAAAATCCCCAGCCCGGAAGCCAGTAACCCCGGGACGGTGTGGGAGTTTTTCAGCGCCTCTCCGGTGAACCGCCGCGCGGTCCGACTGTGGTCGACCGGATCCTGCCAATTGTCGGGCATGCGATACGCCTACCCATTCCTGGCGGTTCTAATCGCCGCAGTGCACTCAGCGATCGGATAGTTCCCACACTGTCGCCGACATCCGGTCGGCCAACCGGGTCGCGGTGGCCCGACCGGAATCGTCGTCGCGGCAGGCCATCGCCTGCAGGACGGCGTTGTTGCGAAGCCGGGCCTCGCCGTGGCAGACCCAGTTCAGCGGGATTCCGATCTGCTGTTTGCGCCAGTGCACCGCGTCGGCGTCCACCGCCGGGACGGTGAAACTCCACGCGGCGTCGCCCCCGGTGCCGAGTGCGCGCTGACCATCGCAGGCCCTGGCCGCACCGGTGGCCGCGGCGAAAACGGCGTCGGCCTCCGCGGAATCGGGGTAGACCGCGATGGCTTCGGCCACCACCTGCTGGTGTCGATCTCCGTCGGTGAACAGCAGCACGTGGAACTTCGTGAAAGTCTCGCCCACGAATGCAGACATCCCGACGGCGTCCAGTGCCGAACAGGCCGGCGCCGCCGAGGACCCGGTGATCGGCCGGAACCGGTCGGCATCCAACTGGAGTTTGGCGCCGACGATGTCGCTGACCTCGGCGGCACCGAGCAGCACCTCCTCGACGTCGGCGGGGAGCATGCCGGTGACGTTGAACGCGGCAATACCCCGCACGGTGCGCCCACAGCCAACGAGCGTCAGCGTTACTGCCGAC